>JBGSLE010000350.1:0-4228 GCA_041740875.1 Pontiella sp.
GGGGCTGCCCAGTTCGTAGCGGGCGATGTCGGAGGCGATCACCAGCGCCTTCTTGCCCGGGTTGCGGGCCACGAAGCCGATGGCCAGCTGCAATCCGGCGGTGCCGCTGTAGCAGGCTTGCTTCAGTTCGACCACCCGGCAGCGCGGCGCCATCTCCAGCAGGCCATGCACGTAGATTCCCGCGGCCTTCGACTGGTCGATCCCGCTCTCCGTCGCGAAGAGCAGCAGTTCGACGCCGTCGAGGTCGCCGGCCTGCATCAGCGGCCAGGTGGCGCTCGCGGCCAGCGTGACGACATCCTCGTCGGGCGGCGGAATGGCCATCTTTTCCTGGCCGATACCGACATAGTATTTGTCCGCATCGACCGACCGGGCCGCCGCCAGGGTTTTGAGGTCGATGAAATAGTGCGAGGTGTTGAAACTCAGCCTATCGATTCCAATCTTCATCTAGAACAAGCTCCTCTCTACCTTTGAGGTCGCGCAACGTGGCCGCGCCCAGCAGGAACATCGCGGTCGTAAACTCGCGCTTCAGCCGGCGGATCACCGTGCGCACGGCGTCGGCCGACTCCCGCGCCGGATTGAGGAACGGCCGGGCCAGGCCGCAGAGCGACGCGCCGAGGATGACGCATTTGGCCATGTCGATGCCGCTGCGGACGCCGCCGGAGGCGATCAACTCGACCTCGTGCCGGTAGGGTTTCATCAGGCGCAGCGCCAGCGGGGTCGGTATGCCCCAGTCCGCGAACAGCTCGCCCAGCGCCGGATTGTCGCTGCGCCGCCCCTCCACCATGCTCCAGGAGGTACCGCCGCTCCCGGCCACATCGATATGCTTGATCCCGGCGGCGAGCAAATGTTCGACATCCTCCGCCGAAATCCCGGCGCCCACCTCCTTGACGATGACCGGCTTCCGGAGGGTCGCGACGATCACCGCGATCTTGGAGCGCAGGCCGGAAAAATCGGTATCGCCCTCCGGCTGGACCGCCTCCTGCAACGGGTTGAGGTGGAGGTAGAGTCCGTCGGCATCCAGCACCTGGACGGCGGCCTCGCAATCGGCGAAACCCAGGTCGTAGTTGAGTTGGACGGCGCCGAGGTTGCCGAGCAGCACCGTCGTCGGCGCAAGATGCCGCAGCTCAAAGCTCGCGCGCGCCGCCTGGTCCGAAAGAAAGACGCGCTGCGACCCCACGGCCAGCGCCACGCCCTCCGCCTCGGCGGCCTCGGCCAGGTTGCGGTTGATCTTCACCAGCTCCGCGTCCGCGCCGCCGGTCATCGACGAGATGATCAGCGGGAACGAGAGCTTTTTACCCAAAAAGCGGACCGAGGGATCGACCTCCGCCAGGTTCAGCTCCGGCAGGGCGCGGTGCGTCAGGTGGATGCGGTCGAAATAATGCCGCCGCCGGTCGATGTCCCCGCCGCCGGAGACAATATTGATGTGATCCAGTTTGCGCTGGTTGATCGGTTCCATAATGTGCAGGACGCTACACCCTTTATACAACCCTTGGGAATCCTAAAACCGACCGCAAAAAACCAGCGGGAAATGTAGCGGAACGTGTTGGGGTTGCCTAAAACGCAACCCGATGGTATACGGAAAATATACCAAGGGAGAGCCATGAAGACCATCAGTGCCAAGATACCCGAATCGGACAACCTTTTGTTGGAACGTCTCGCAAAGGGAACGCCTGGCGGCAAATCGGCCGTTGTGCGGGAGGCCATCAGCGAATACTGCAAGACACAGGCCGTCTCGCAGTCGAAGAAATCCGAAATCCTGCACCGGACAAAGGGCGCCTTCAGGCACGAGCCGCTTGACGCGCGAAAGCACAGGGAAAACCTGTCCGAGGGAATGCTTTGAAAACAGCCGTCCTGATCGACTCGAACATCATCATCGACCATCTAAACGGCATTGATGCGGCAACGGAATACCTTGACGGACTTCCGGTTTTAAGGGTTTCAAGCATGACGGTTTTCGAGGTTCTGTCCGGATGCACCGGCGCGAGGGAACCGCAGGAAGAGCAGGCGGAAGCGCTTTTCGGAATCTGCGACGTCATCGAATTGAGCGAGGCCGCCGCACGCCGAGCCGCCGGCTATTACCGCTAGAATCCGGTAAAAAAGCGCATTATCGATTATCTGATTTCGGCGACCGCCGAAACCAGCGCGCTGGAGGTGGCCACACGCAATCCAGGGGATTTCAAGAGCGTAAAGGCCTTCGAGCCGTACAAGCTCAAGCGGAATCCCAGCTGATTCCCGAATACGATTGCGGAAAATGCCTTTTCCACCCGTTCCATTGGAGCGGGTTTTGATTTTGTGCCACGAAAAGACGGCCCACCTTTTCTGGAGGCGGGATTTGCCATTGCCATGCCGCCCGACTAAACTATGTGCATGTATGGCAAAGAATTAACCCAGCCGGGGACATGGGTGGAAGAGCACGGCGACTACCTTTTCCAGTTCGCGTTTGTGCGCCTGCGCAACCGCGCGGCGGCGGAGGATGCGGTACAGGAGACCTTCCTGGCCGGGATCCAGGCGCTCGACCGCTACGACGGCAAGACGCCGGTGCGCTATTGGCTGCGCGGCATCCTGCGGCACAAGGTGGTGGACTACATCCGCAAGGCGTCGCGCGAGATCGCGGTGGACGAGTCGGAGGGCGAAGAAATCCTCGACAGCCTGAAATTCAAGGCGTTCGGGATTCCGACCCAGCATCCGCCGCCCTGGAAATTCGACCCGAAACACGCCTACGAGCAGAAGGAGTTTTGGGAAATCTTCTACGGCTGCGTGTCGAAACTGCCCGATGCGATGGGCCTCGCCTTCACCCTGCGGGAACTCGAAGGACTTTCGACGGAGGCGATCTGTAAGGAGCTGAAGCTCAAACCGAACAATTTGTGGGTCGTGCTCCACCGGGCGAGGACGCAGTTGAAGTCCTGCCTCGAAGCCAACTGGGGCCGGCGGTAGCGGAGAGCGATAAAATGATCATGTGCAAGCAGGTGGCCAAGGCGCTGGCGAACGAGCGCTACTATGAAATGCCGTGGTACCGGCGCATCCCGATGTTCATCCACATCCGCCTGTGCGTGATGTGCGGCAAGTACCATCAACAAGTCGTCGATTTCCAGAAAGGAATCCGCGGCTACCTCGAACATGAGGACAAGGGCGACATCGACCCGAAGGAACACCTCTCGGACGAAGCCCGCAAGAGAATGGAAAAGGCACTCGAGCAATCACTATGAAAACCGGTTTCCCCAGCGCAACGGCACGAAGTTCATCCTTCAGCATTCCCCTGCTGTTCATGCACGCCTGTTGCGCCGGGGTCTTTTTCACCAAGGGGGGCGGCCCGGCGTGGACGGTGTTCGGTGCGATGTATCTGCTGCATGTCTTCGCGCTGACGGCGGGCTACCACCGCTATTTTTCGCACAAATCGTTCAAGACCAGCCGCGCCTTCCAATTCATACTCGCGCTGCTCGGCACCACCGCCGCCCAGCGCGACCCGCTCTGGTGGGCGAGCCACCACCGCATGCACCACCAGCACGCCGACACCGAGGAGGATGTCCACTCCCCCCGCCTGCATGGCTTCTGGTGGGCGCACATCGGCTGGGTGATGAAACGCGAACTTTTGCAAACGCGCTTCGACAAGATCAAGGATTTCGCCAAATACCCCGAACTGATGTGGCTCAACCGCCATCCCTACGCCCCTGCCCTCATGCTCGCCGCCCTGCTCACCGGGTTCGGCGCGCTGCTCAACCACCTGCGCCCGGAGTGGGGCGTATCCGGCCCGCAATTCCTCTTCTACGGCTTTTTCCTGAGCACCGTCGCCGTCTACCACGTCACATTCTGCATCAACTCGGTGGCGCACCTCTACGGCAAGCGGCGCTTCGAGGTAGAAGATGACAGCCGCAACAACTGGCTGCTGGGCCTGCTGGCGATGGGCGAAGGATGGCACAACAACCACCACCGCTACGCCGTCTGCGCGCGACAAGGCTTTAAATGGTGGGAGATCGACCTGACCTACGCCGTCCTGCGCCTGCTCCAGGGGCTCGGCATCGTCTGGGACATCCGCGAACCACCGAAAAGCATCCGCGAGACGCGCAAAGCCTGATGGAAACCCTGCACCATTTCACCCCCCTGCTGTGGCACGGCCTCGCCGGCTCGTTCCTCTTTTTTGTACTGCTCTGGGCGATCCAATTCATCCGCAAGGACGCCGGCGTGGTGGACATCGGCTGGACGGCGGGCGTCGGCGCGATGGCGGTCTATG
>JBGSLE010000351.1:0-3518 GCA_041740875.1 Pontiella sp.
TCCGTTTTTCGCCTTCCGGCAAGGGCGGCTTCGGCCATCCGGACGAGGTCGATGGCGCGCGCCTGCACGCCTGCCGCACCAAATGGACCGAGGACGAGATCTGGGTGCGCCGCGAATTCAACCTCAAGACCGGAACACCCAAAACGCCGGTGCTCAACCTCCGCCACGAAGGGGCCGTGCAGGTATTCCTGAACGGCAAGCTGGTCCATGAATCGCTCCGCCCCTCGGTCGCCTATGCCAATTTTGATCTGGCCGAGGTTGCGGCCGGCCTTTTCCGCCCCGAAGGCAACGTATTGGCCGTCCATGCCAAAGTCCCCGCGAAGGCCGCTTTCCGCTTCCTCGATTTCGGCCTCTTCGACGCCGGTTCCCATCCGGTCGAGCCCGCCGTCTACGCGCCGAACGCCCCGCGCATCCTGGCGGGGCCGAACGGCTTCGAAAAGTGGGTGGCCTACCGCGCCTGGTGGAACGGGGATCCGGGCACCGGGCTCGACCGCCTCTTTTTCTACAAGGACGAACTGGTCGTCGATGGCCCGACCACGCGCAATACCCCCGGCTACCATCCGCCGCCCGCCAAGCCGACCTTCCACGACGCCTTCCCCGAGGACGAAGGGAACGAATGGGCCGAGCGCTGGGATTTTTCCGGCGGTGCCTGGATTCCGGTCGACGGGGCGCTGCGCCAATCCGAAGAAGCGCCCGTTGCCAAGGCCTACTTGCGTCGCGAGCCCGCGACCCACTACCTGTTCGAGACGCAGGTCCGTTTTTCGCCTTCCGGCAAGGGCGGCGCCGGGATCGTGGCCTGGAGCAACGGCGAAACGGATCTGGTGATCGGCATCGACCCGGCCGCAGGAAGCTGGGAATACAGCATCGCACCGGGCTCGCTCGCCCCCAAGCGCTTCAAGCTGCCGACGGGGTTCAAGGTACTCGAAAAGCCGCCGGGCGTCGGCGATGCGGCCCTGCCGTTCCATCGGTTGCGCGTGGTGAAGAACGGCGGCTATTTCGAGGTGTGGCTCGACGACATCCAGTTGACGGCGGACCAGCCGATCGTCACCAATATCACGGGTGCGGGCGTTCCCGGGCTCTATTGCCGGCAAGCGGCGGCGGAGTTCGATGGCGTGGTCTATACGGCCGGCTGGGACGAGCACAACGAATACATCACCGGCTGGGGCGCCGCCGCCGATGGCACCGCATCCAGCGGGGAGTGGCGGCTCGACAAGGAATACGGCCTGGTGCAGAACCGGCATTCCGAAACGGGGCTCGCATTCAAGGGCGACCTGCTCGACCAATACGAATTCACCGTCAACGCCGAACTCGAAAAGCTGGAAGAGGGCAAGGAACGGCTCTACGGCGTCTTCCCGCTCTTCGTCGACCGCAACAACTACATCAAGGCCATGATCGACACCCGCGAGCGCAAGCTGGTGGTTACCGGCAAGCGCAACGGGATCGAAATCGCCTCTGTCTCCAAGCCGCTGCGGGACCGGATTCCCCTGCGCCACCTGTACGATACGGAGACCTCCTACCGCGATGTGGCCGCGTGGGTCTTCCGCCTCCGCTCCGAATCGATCGTCAGCGCGCTCGACATCCGCTGGCTGGAGGGGGAATACGACCACCTCCAGCAGGAATTTTTCGTGCCCGTCGACGACATGCTGGTGCGCTACGCCAAGCTCAAGCGCGGCCGCGAGCCGATCCTCTGGGACGATGGACGCTTCTTCGACGCCGACGAGCCCAAGCCCACCGCCCAGTTGCCGGGCGTCCACAACCATGTGGCGATCCGCCCCGAAGAGGGCAACTATGTGGGCTTCGGCTTCCAGGTCTCCTCGTCGATCGTGATCGACAGCGAGACCGGCCGCTACATCCGCGACTACATCCCCGGCGAGGATCTGGGGTCGAACGAAATGATCGGCGACGACACCACCGAATCCGACACCATGTCGCGCCCGCAGGAGACCCTGGTAACGGTCGAGGTCGAATCGAGCTATTTCTTCCGCTGCGTCAAGCTCAAGGACCGCCTAGTCATCGAGCTCAACGGCCGGCCCATGGTGGAGCTGGCAGGCGCATGGCCCGCCGCGCAGGTAGGGCTTGTTACGGAAGGCCAACCCTGCTACTTCAACGGCATCACGCTCATGCACCTGCCGGCCGAATAAGGGCGCGCTTGCAACGCTCCGCCGGATGTGCTCAAGTCTCAAACGTTTGAGCAAACAAGGAGTGTTGAAATGGAAAATCTGTTCTCGATCGATGGCAAGGTGGTGGTGGTGACGGGTGCGGCGGGCGTGCTCGCCGGGGGCACCGCGCAATATTTGCAGCGCCAGGGCGCGCATGTGGTCTATCTCGACCTCTCCCAGGATCGGGTGGACGCGCAGGTGGCGGAAGCCCGGCGCATTTCCGATAAGTGCTGCGGCTTCGCCTGCAACGTGCTGGATCAAGCGACGCTGGAGGCGACCTTTTCCAAGGTCATGGAGTCCTGCGGCCGCGTCGATGCGCTCATCAACGGCGCGGGCGGCAACATGCCCGGCGCGACGATCGGCCCGGACCAGGATGTCTTCGACCTGAAGATGGAGGACTATTCCAAGGTGCTCGACCTCAATCTCAAGGGCACCGTCATGCCGACCCTGGTGTTCGCCAAGGCCTTCAAGGAGCAAGGGCACGGCTGCGTGGTCAACTTTTCCTCGATGTCCGCGACCCAGGCGCTGACCCGTGTGCTGGGCTATTCGAACGCCAAGGCGGCGATCGACAATTTCACCAAATGGATGGCCACCGAGATGGCGCTGAAATACGGCGACAAGGTGCGTGTCAACGCAATCGCCCCCGGCTTTTTCGTCAGCCATCAGAACCGCGCCCTGCTCATCAACCCGGATGGCTCCTACACCGCGCGCGGGCAGCAGGTGATCAACAAGACGCCCTTCCGCCGCTTCGGCAGGCAGGAGGAGGTCTATGGCACCATCCACTGGCTGCTCTCCGACGCTGCGGCCTTCGTGACCGGCGTCGTCGTGCCCGTCGATGGCGGATTCTCGGCCTTCACCGGCGTTTAGCCATCGGCGGTGCGTATGGCGCAATCGGGTTGCCTTCCGCAGGGAAATGGGATAGGATCGCTCATCTTTCCGGGAGGTTGCGGATGACCATCAAGGATTGCCTGAACCGCGCGGCGGACGAACATCCGGAGCGCGTGGCGTTGCGCTGGAAGCAGGACGGAACCTGGCGGACGATGTCGTTCGGCGCGTTGCGCGAAAGGGCGCATCGCGTCGCGGAAATGCTCGCGCAGCTCGGGGTGGGGCCGGGCGACCGCGTGGCCATCTTCCGCGAAAATTCGCCGGAATGGTACGAAATCTACCACGGCATCGTCGGCATCGGCGCGGTCGCGGTTCCCGTGGACGCCAAGCTGCGCGAACAGGAAGTGGCGCATGTTTTCCATGATTGCGGCGTTTCGCTGGTCTTTTGCTCCGCCCGGCTGGTGGAGGTGGTTTTAGGCATGGAGGGGGGGAGCCTGCACGAGCTGCGCGCGGCCGTGGTGGTCGATGGCGTTC
>JBGSLE010000352.1:0-3232 GCA_041740875.1 Pontiella sp.
AGATGCCCGTCATGGACGGGCTCGAAACCACCCGCGCCCTGCGCTTGCGGGAACAGCGCGACGAGCTGCCGCGCCTGCCGGTCATCGCGATGACCGCCCACGCCTTCAGCGGCGACCGGGAACGCTGCATCGCGGCCGGCATGGATGGCTACATCACCAAGCCGATCGTGGTGTCCGATCTTTGCGATACCTTGTTGCTGTGGTTGGAAGGCTCCGTATAGCGCCCGCCGCATCCCTACGGCCGGTTGCGGATGCGCTCGGCGGGAACCGAAAAGCGCCGCAGCATGAAGGCCTTGAACTCCGGCGGATAGGGCTGCAAATCGAGCGCCTTCTGCATGCAGAGCAGCCAGGCATCGCGGTCGGCGGAGGTGATCGGGATGTGGGCGTGCGCCGGGGTGAGCTGGATCGGCCCGTATTTTTCCTCATAGCGCTCCGGCCCGTTCATGTAGCCGCAAAGGAACAGCGCCAGCTTTTCGCGCGAGTCGGCCAGGTTGGCGGGGTGGAGTGAAAGGATGTGCTTCGCCTCGGGCATCGATTCCATCATGTCGTAGAAGGTGTCCGCCAGCTGGCGGCAGCCCGCCTCGCCGCCCGCAATCTGGAACTGGTGGTCGGCTTCGCGGTAGTATTCGTGCAGTTTTTCCAATTCATCGGCCATGGTGATACCTCACTAAAACGGTACTATATAAACACGCCGCTCCGGAAACTCCAGCGAATGCCGCCGCGAATCTGCCTGCGCTGCCGATCGGACGGCTGGCGTTATTGTTCCCTGTTTCAAGTTTCAAGTTTTCCCGATTTCTGCCTAACTCCGCCGCGTTATGGCAGAAGAACGCAAATTCATACACGGACTCTCCCTCCCCGAGCTGGAGGCGTGGGTCGTGCAGGCGGGCGAAAAAAAGTTCCGCGCGAAGCAGGTTTGGCAGTGGCTCTACCACCACATGGCGCAAGGCTGGGACGAGATGAAGAACATCCCCAAGGCGCTGTGCGAGCGGCTGGAAAACGACTTTATCTTCGCCGCCCTCGAAAAGGTCGAGGTGCAGGAGTCGAACACCGGCACGCGCAAGATCCTCAGCCGCCTAGCCGACGGCGAGTTGATCGAGGAAGTGCTCATTCCCGCGCCCGACCGCCGGACGGTGTGCATTTCCAGCCAGGTGGGGTGCATGTTTGGCTGCGCCTTTTGCGCCAGCGGCCAGCTGGGCGTGAAACGCAGCCTCGCGGCCGGCGAAATCGTCGGCCAAGTGCTCGCCGCCCATCGCGAATACGGCGACCGCGTCACCAACGTCGTCTTCATGGGTATCGGCGAGCCGTTCGACAACTACGACGAAGTCCTGCGCGCCATCCGCATCATGAACGACCCCGACGGCTACTGCCTCGGCGCGCGCCGCATCACCATCAGCACCTGCGGCGTGGTGCCGGGCATCCAGCGGCTGGAGCGCGAGGGTTTGCAGGTCGAACTCTCCGTTTCGCTGCACGCGCCGACCAACACCGTCCGCGACGGGCTCATGCCGGTGAACGTTTCATGGTCGCTCGACGAACTCATGGAGTGCTGCCGCCAGTACACCGCGCGCACCAAGCGCATCATCACCTTCGAATACACGATGATTCGCGACGTCAACGATACCGAGCAGGATCTTGGCGACCTCATCCGCCTGCTGACCCGCTTCCCCTGCCGCGTCAACCTCATCCCCCTCAGCGAGATCGAGGAGTACGAAGGCAAGACCTCGCGCCGCGAGACCGTCGAGCATTTCATCGAGCGGCTCGAAAGCGCCGGCATCAACACCACCGTCCGGTGGTCGAAGGGCGTCGATGTCAACGCCGCCTGCGGCCAGCTGCGCAGCAAGTCGATCGGCACGAGCCTGCGCCGCAATTAAGGTGGCCGAACGGACGCTATCGATTTTGACCTTCCGTGCGGGATTCAATACGCTCGGACGGAATTCATGAACCGGTTTTCCTACAGGGTGGGTCTGTTGTGGTGTGCCATGGCGTGCATGGCCGCAACGGTTTTTGCGCAGGAGGACGGGGTCGAATACAAGGTCAAGCTCAAGGGCGCCAAGGACGGCGAGGTGAAGAAGGCGGTCAAGGAATCGACGATGGCCTACAAGCTGCGCAAGCGTCCGCCCTCGACCGTGGGCCAGCTGCGCCGCCGCCTCGACAAGGATATGCCCCTGATCGAATCCATCCTCGAATCGCGCGGCTACTACGATGGCACGGTCGTTGCCGAGATCGACCAAACCCGCGATCCGGTGCGGGTGACGATCCGCGTCGAGCAGGGCGAGCGGTACGAATTCCGCAAGGTCGAACTGCGTTTTTCCGGCGAGGCCGATCCGGCGCTGCAAAAGATTAAACCGCTCATTCGCCCGAAGCGGTCGGTCGTGGCGGCGCGGGTTTTCGCGGAGCAGCAGCGCATCCTGGACCTGGTGAAGCGGGAGGGCTATCCGTTCCCCACTCTCGTCAAGCGGACGGTGGAGGTGGACCGCGCGAACCGCACGGTCGATTTGTCGCTGGAGTTCGACCCCGGCGTGATCGCCTATTTTGGCGAGGTGCGGATTTCGGGGCTCGAACGGCTGCCCGAAAAATATGTTAAGCGTCAGGTGCCGTGGAAGCCGGGCGAGCAATACGACTCGCACGAGGTCGATGAATTCGAGCGCAAGCTGCTTTCGACCGGCGTGTTCGGCTCGGCGCGCGTCGATCCGTTGGAGCCGGAAACCGGCACCAACGCCATTCCCGTCGGGGTCGTTCTCAGCGAACGCGACTTGCGCACGGTCCGCCTAGGGGTTGGCTATTCCGATGTCGGCCCCGATGCGAAGGTTTACCTGGAGCACCGCAGCCTGTTTGGCGGCGGGGAGCGGCTCGAAACCACGCTCTCTTGGTCGCCGGTCAAGGTGGGGGTGGACGGGGCGTTGACGCGCCTGGGCTTCCTCGACGCCCGCCAGTCGCTCGTCATCGATGCAAGCGCCTACAAGGAGACGCCGGAGGCCTACGATTCACAGAAGCTCCGGGGTTCGGCCATGGTCTTGCGCGATTTCACCTCGAAGATCCAAGGCGGCGCGGGGGTGGGCTACCAGCGTTCGCGCGTCGAGCAGTTCGATGCGGCCGATCGCTACAGCTACCTCTTTTTCCCCGTGCAGGCCTCGTTCGACAACCGCGACGACCGGCTCAATCCCGTGCGCGGCGCCCAGTTGTTCGGCCGCACCGCCTACTATGAGGACACGGGCGGCAACGAGTCGTTCCTCAA
>JBGSLE010000353.1:0-3912 GCA_041740875.1 Pontiella sp.
TGGCGTTGAAGTCCACCTCGAAATGCCTGCGCAGGGAGCGGCGTCCGTCGGAGCGGCCGAAGCCGTCGGTGCCGAGCGCAACGAGGCCGTTCGGAACCCACTGGGCGAGCGAGACCGGCAGCAGCTTCATGTAGTCGGAGGCGGCGACGACCGGCCCGCTTTCGCCTTCCAGGCACTGGGTGATGTAGGGCTTGGTTGCTTTGCCGTTGCGGACGGTTTCGCGCTCGGCGGCGAGGGCGTCGTTGATGAGGTTCTTGTAGCTCGTCACCGACCAGACGTTGGTTTCAACGTTGTATTTTTCCTTCAGCAAGGCAGCCGCCTTGACGGCCTGCGGCAGGATGGCGCCGCTGCCGAGGATCTGCGCCTGCGCCTCGCCGGAGGATTGGAACTTGTACATGCCCTTGAGGATGCCCTCTTCGCAACCGGCCGGCATGGCGGGCTGCTCGTAATTGTCGTTCATCAGGGTGATGTAGTAGAAAACCTGCTCGTTCTCGACATACATGCGCCGGATGCCGTCCTTGATGATCGCGGCCAGCTCGAAGGCGTAGGCGGGGTCGTAGGCGACCAGGTTCGGGATCGTCAGCGCCATGACGTGGCCGTGGCCGTCCTGGTGCTGGAGCCCTTCGCCGGCGAGCGTGGTGCGGCCGGCGGTGGCGCCCATCAGGTAGCCCTTGCAGCGCGAGTCGCCCGCGAGCCCTGCGAGGTCGGCGATGCGCTGGAAGCCGAACATCGAGTAGTAGGTGTAGAACGGAATGGTGTTGATGCCGTGGTTGGCGTAGGCCGTGCCCGCCGCGAGGAACGAGGAGAACGCGCCCGCCTCGGTGATGCCCTCTTCGAGGATCTGGCCGTCCTTGGCCTCCTTGTAGAAGAGCAGGTTGTCGGCATCGACCGGTTCGTAGAGCTGGCCGGAGTGGGCGTAGATGCCAACCTGGCGGAACAGGGCGTCCATGCCGAAGGTGCGCGCCTCGTCCGGCACGATCGGAACCACGAGCTTGCCGATGCTCTTGTCGGCCAGCAGCTTGCTGAGCACGCGCACAAAAACCATCGTGGTGGAAACGGCGCGGTCGGAGCCGGCGTTGAACTCCTCGAAGATTTTGCTGGCCGGCATGTGTACCGGCGCGAAGTCGGTGCGGCGGGTCGGGACGTAGCCCCCGAGCGCGGCGCGGCGTTCGAGCAGGTATTTCATCTCCGGGCTATCTTCCGGCGGACGGTAGAACGGAACGCTGTCGATCTTTTCGTCGGAGATCGGAATGCCGAAGCGGCTGCGGAATTCGCGCAGGGCATCCTCGCCGAGCTTTTTCTGCGAATGGGTGATGTTCTGCCCCTCCCCGGCGCGGCCCATGCCGTAGCCCTTGATGGTCTTGGCGAGAATGACGGTCGGCCGCTCCTTGGTGCCGACGGCCTTCTTGTAGGCGGCGTAGATCTTGGCCGGATCGTGGCCGCCGCGGCGCATGTTCTTGACCTCGGTGTCGGACAAATGCTCGGCCAGCTTGAGCAGGCGCGGGTCGGTGCCGAAAAAGTGCTCGCGCACATAGGTTGCGTCCTCCACCGTGTATTTCTGGTATTGGCCGTCGACCACCTCGCCCATGCGCTTGACCAGCACGCCGTCCTCGTCCTTTTCCAGCAACGGATCCCAGCTGTCGCCCCAGATCACCTTGATGACGTTCCAGCCCGCGCCGCGAAAGGCGGCTTCGAGCTCCTGGATAATCTTGCCGTTGCCGCGTACCGGCCCGTCCAACCGCTGGAGGTTGCAGTTGACCACGAAGGTGAGGTTGTCGAGCTTTTCGCGCGAGGCGAGGGTGATGGCGCCGAGGGTTTCGGGCTCGTCGGTCTCGCCGTCGCCGAGAAAGGCCCAGACGTGCTGGCCGGTCGGCTCGCGCAGGCCGCGGTCCTCCAGGTATTTGATGAAGCGCGCGTGGTAGATGGCGGTGATCGGGCCGAGGCCCATGGAGACCGTCGGGAACTGCCAAAAGTCGGGCATCAGCCAGGGATGGGGATAGGAGGAGAGGCCGGGCGTGTCGTGCAGCTCGTGGCGGAAGTTGGTGAGCTGGTCGGCCGAGAGGCGCCCTTCCAGGAAGGCGCGGGCATAGACGCCCGGCGAGGAGTGGCCCTGGAAATAGACCAGGTCGCCCGGAAAGGAGTCGGTGCGGCCGCGGAAAAAGTGGGTGAAGCCGACTTCATACATCGTGGCGATCGACTGGTAGCTCGAAATGTGGCCGCCGATCCCGTCCTCTTCGCGGTTGGCGCGCACCACCATCGCCATCGCATTCCATCGGATGAGGCCCTTGATGCGGCGCTCCATTTCGCGGTCGCCGGGATAGGCCGGCTGCTCGTTGAGCGGGATGGTGTTGATGTAGGGGGTGTTGGCGGAAAACGGGAGGCGGACGCCCTTGCGGTGGGCGCTGACCTGGAGGTCGTGCAGGATGTCCTTGACCCGCTCCGGGCCCTCCTTTTCGAGCAGCTCGTCCAGCGCGTCGAGCCAATCCTGCTTGTCCAAATCCACCGTGGCGGCACTGCTTTTACCTGAGTCCATTTTGCGTCCTTGATTATTTGCCGCGAACCTTAAATACGACCTAAGTGGTACACAATCAAAAACCGCCAAAAACATGTCCACAATAATCACGTTTTGGCCTTTGGCCGCTTTTTCGCAAAAAATACGCCCTTCCCGAGCGCGACGACCTGCCGGTTGGGCCGCAATCCGCGAAATTTTGCCCCGCCGGATACAGCCAAACCGCCAAACAACCGCCAAACCCGGCGATTGGAATCCATCTGGAATCCTTGACCGATGCGGGCTTTCCCCGGGGGACGGTTTATGGTTTGATGCCCGCCAATTTAAACGAAAGTGAAACGATGAAACGGATCGGAGCCCATGTGAGCGCGGCTGGCGGAGTGGAGAACGCCCCCCTGAACGCCGCCGCCATCGGCGCGAACGCCTTCGCGCTCTTCACCAAAAACCAGCGGCAATGGTCCGCGCCCCCGCTTGCGGCGGCAAGCATCGAGGCCTTTGCCAAAAACTGCGCACGGCACGGCATCGCGGCGGAATACATCCTCCCCCACGACAGCTACCTCATCAACCTCGGCCATCCCGAGGCCGACAAACTCGCGCAATCGCGCGCCGCATTCCTCGACGAAATGCAGCGCTGCGAGCAACTCGGCCTCAAGCTGCTCAACTTCCACCCCGGCAGCCACCTCAAGCAGGTTTCCGAAAGCGACTGCCTCGCCACCATCGCCGCCTCGATCAACCACGCGCTGGAAAAAACCAAGGGCGTGGCCGCCGTGATCGAAAACACGGCCGGGCAAGGCACCAACCTCGGCTTCCGCTTCGAGCATCTGGCGGAAATCATCGACCAGGTCGCAGACAAAAGCCGCGTCGGCGTCTGCCTCGACACCTGCCACAGCTTTGCGGCGGGCTACGACCTTTCCACCCAGGAAAGCTGCGCGGCCGTCTTCGCGGAATTCGACCGGGTGGTCGGCTTCCGCTACCTGCGCGGCATGCACCTGAACGACTCGAAAAAGGGGCTCGGCAGCCACGTCGACCGCCACGACAGCCTCGGCAAGGGCGTCCTCGGCCTGGAGGTCTTCAAGTTCATCATGAACGATCCGCGCTTCGACGACCTCCCGCTCATCCTCGAAACCATCGACGAAACCCTCTGGGCGGAGGAGATCACGCTGCTGAGAAGCTTTATCAGCGAGTAGAACGGACGCCTATGACATCGCCGACCGAACCCCAGCTTTTGGAAAACATCCGCATCGTCCTCGTCGAGCCGATGCACGGCGGAAACATTGGTTCGGTCTGCCGCGCCATGAACAACTGCGGCATCACCGACCTGGCGATCGTCAAGCCCCGCCCGGAAACCGACTGGGACGACGCGCGCAAACTGGCCTGCCAGGCGACCGCCCAGCTGGAGGCGC
>JBGSLE010000354.1:0-2492 GCA_041740875.1 Pontiella sp.
GACGCCGCCGAGGTCGACGACCTCCTGCACGGACTTCAACAGCACACCGACGGCCCCTTCGTGGTCCACCTCCCCCTGGAGCCCGGCAAACGCGAACGGCGCTGGGCCCAGCTCTTTGCGGGAGAACCGGTATTGGAAAACCAACCCGCCGCGCCTCTGGAGCTCGCGGCCGGCCCGACGCGCGAAGACCGCATCCAAACCCTCGAAACCGAAATGGCGGCGCTGCGTTCCGAACTCGAAACGCTCAAGGCCGAATTCGATTCCTTCCGGGAGGCGTTTCGCTAGCCGATAAAGAAAACGCGCTCCGGCGAACCGGAGCGCGTGGGGTATTCCGAGGGATGGAAGGTTTAGCCGAGGCGCGCTTTGAGCGCATTCAGCTGTTCGGTCATCTGCTTCGGAAGTTTGTTGCCGAAGGTTGCCAGATATTTTTCTGCATCTGCGACGGTGGTTTTGAAGAGCTCCTTATCCACTTTCATCAACTCCGCCCAGTCTGCGGCCGGAACATTCAGACCGTCGAGGGTTAGATCGCCTTCGATAGGCATCAAGCCAATCGCGGTTTCGCGTGCACCGACCTTGCCTTCGATGCGTTCGCACATCCACTTGAGAACGCGGCTGTTTTCGCCGAAACCGGGCCAGAGCCACTTGCCGTTTTTGTCCTTGCGGAACCAGTTGACGTAGAAGCAGCGCGGCGCCTTGGCACCGAGCTTTTCTCCCATTTCGAACCAGTGCTTGATGTAGTCGCCGGCGTGGTAGCCGATGAACGGGGTCATCGCGAAGGGGTCGAAGCGGATCGCCGATTTTACATCCAGCGCGGCCGCCGTGGCTTCAGACGCCGCCGTGGCCCCCATGTAAACGCCGTGGTTGAAATCACGCGCTTCATGAACCAGCGGCATCGTGGTCGTGCGGCGTCCGCCAAACACAAAGATATCGATCGGAACACCGGCTGGGTTTTGCCAATCCTCGCAGATGACCGGGCAGAGTTCGGCGCGGGCAGTGAAACGGCTGTTCGGATGGGCCCCGAGGATTTTCTTGCCTTCCACATCTTTCATGCCCGGCGTGAAGGGTTTGCCCTTCCAGTCGGTTCCGCCGGCGCAATCCACGCCCATGTCTTCCCACCAGACATCCAGGTCGGGCGTGACTACAACGTTGGTGAAGATCGCATCTTTGCGGCAGCTTTCCAACGCCATCGGGTTGGAGGCCTTGGACGTTCCGGGAGCCACGCCAAAGAATCCGGCTTCGGGATTGATCGCGTAGAGCCGTCCGTCGGGGCCGGGTTTCATCCAAGCAATGTCGTCGCCCACACACTCCACCTTCCAGCCGGGAACGGTAGATTGGAGCATGGCGAGGTTGGTCTTGCCGCAGGCCGACGGGAACGCCGCCGCGATGTGGAACTTTTTACCGGACGGGTTGGTCATGCGCAGGATGAGCATGTGCTCGGCCATCCAGCCTTCCTGCCGGGCCATGTTGGAGGCGATGCGCAGGGCTAAACATTTTTTGCCGAGCAGCGCGTTGCCGCCGTAGCCGGAGCCGAACGACCAGATCAGGTTTTCTTCCGGGAAATGCGCGATGTATTTCTTCTCAATCGGGGCGCAGGGCCAACGGCTGTCTTTCTGGCCGGGTTCGAGCGGTGCGCCAACCGAGTGCAGGCAGGGGATGAACTCGCCATTATCGCCGAGGACGTCCAGTACCTTGGTGCTGACCCGCGCCATGATGTGCATGTTGACCACCACGTACGGGCTGTCGGTCAGTTCGATCCCGATCTTGGCGATCGGCGAACCGATCGGCCCCATCGAGAACGGGATGACGTACATCGTGCGCCCCTTCATGCAGCCGTTGTAGAGCGCCTTCATGGTCTTCTTGAGCTCGACCGGATCGATCCAGTTGTTGGTCGGGCCGGCATCCTCTTCCTTGACGGAGGCGATGTAGGTGCGGTTTTCGACGCGCGCCACATCGGACGGATCGGAGTTGAAGGCAAAGCTGTTCGGACGTTTCTTTTCGTTCAGCTTGATCGCCATTCCGCAGGCGACCATTTCGCCCATCAGGCGATCGTATTCCTCGGTTGATCCGTCACACCAGACCACGCGGTCGGGGGTACACATTTTTTCGACTTCCGCCACCCAGGCGAGCAACTTCTTATGGTTTGTCATGGTTTTTCCTTTTGATTAGCCGATGCGTTCATCGGCTTGTTCCACTTCGCGGGCCATTTCCTCGCGGAAAGCGCCCAGTTTGATCCTTAGTTCGGGATGGTTCAGCGCAAGGATCTGAATCGCCAAAAGCGCAGCGTTTTTTGCTCCGGCCTTGCCGATGGTAACGGTGGCCACGGGAATGCCGCCGGGCATTTGCACCATCGAAAGCAACGAGTCGAGTCCGCCGAGGTCCGAGGTGGTGATCGGCACGCCGATGACCGGCAGCGGAGTGAGCCCGGCGACGACCCCCGCCAAATGGGCGGCCTTGCCCGCCGCGGCAATCACCAGCTTCACGCCGCGCGCTTC
>JBGSLE010000355.1:0-34683 GCA_041740875.1 Pontiella sp.
CGCGGCGGCGGCGGGATTGGCCTTTTGGTCGCCTTGGGCCGCCGTGATGATCTCGTTGAGCTTGCCGGCGATCTCCGTGGCATCGGCATATTTGATCTGGTAGATCTTCGGCTCGATGCGGGCGCTGGCCTGGTCCAGGAAGTCGATCAATTCGCGGATCCGGACAATGTTCGCTTCGGTGTCGGTGACCAGCAGGCTATTGCTCCGCTCCAAGGTCTGGATTTTTCCGAAGGCGTTCATCAGGTGCTGGACCGCGGTCTGCACCTCCGGGATCGCCACGTTTTTCAGCTGGATGACCTGGGTGACCAGCTTGTGGGATCCGCCGTGCTCCTTCTCCGAATCCAGGTAGGTCGGCAAGCCCTGGCCGACGAGGTCGGGAGCGGTTGCCGGGACGACCTTGATGAATTTTTCGCCCATGGGCACGAGGGCGATGCTGTTCATGGCGAGGATCGCTTCGACGATTTCAATGCATTCCGCCGTCGGCAGCTTGTCGGCCTTGAGGGTGATGGTGGCCTTCACGGCGTCGTTCTTGAGGTATATCTTGCCCGTCCATTCGCAATACTGGGTCATGACGGTGTCGAGATCCGCGCCTTCGAACTTGAAGGATTGCAGTTGCTCTGTCTTCAGGGGCGCCTGGGGTTGGACGGTGCGCGTGGCACCCTCAGTCGGAACCGCAGTAGGTTGGACGGTGCGCGTGGCACCTTCAGGTGGAACCGCAGGCGGCTGGACGGTACGTGGTGCATCTTCCGGCGGAACTGCAGGAAGCGGGACGGTGCGCGGGGCACCTTCAGGCGGAACCGCAGGGGGTTGCCCCTGGGCCCTCGCACCGGGAGTGGGCAGCAACGCGAGCAAGAGAGCCAGCAGAACGGTTGAACCATGTTTCATAAGGTGCATATAACCCGGGGTTTGGTGATTTATTGCAGTCTAGTTTCCCTCCCGGATAAAGCAAGGCGGGGGCGTAAAAAAACCGCCCCGGGGGCCGGGGCGGTTTTCCATGCGGACGGGTACCGTTATTTCTGGTAGATCGGCCGCTTTTGGTAGGTGGTGTGCAACAGCTCGTGCGACTTGTGGCTGAGCGGCGCGCCGAGGTATTCGTCGTACACCCGCTTGATCTCCGGGTTGTGGTGCGAGCAGCGCAGAACCGACTTTTCGTCGTCCGAGTAGATGCCGCGCGTGCGCTGTGCCCGGATCTCGTCGTTCGCACCGTGGGGCTGTCCGCCACCGCCGATGCAACCGCCGCGGCAGGCCATCACTTCGATGAAGTGGTAGGGCAGCTCCTCGCCCTTCTGCTGCGCGTCGCGCACCTGGTCGATCACCGCCTGGACGTTGCCCATCTGGTGGGCGACGGCAACGCGCACCTTGGTGCCCTTGACGTCGATCTCGGCCGCCTTCACCCCTTCCATGCCGCGGACGGCCTGGAATTCGACCTGCGCCAGGTCTTCCTTGGTGATCAGGTAGTAGGCCGAACGCAACGCCGCTTCCATCACGCCGCCAGTGACGCCGAAGATCGTTCCGGCACCGGTGTACTGGCCGAGGATGCTGTCGCATTCGGAGTCGGGCAGGTTGGCGAAATCGATGCCCGCCTGCTTGATCATGCGCGAAAGTTCGCGGGTGGTGATGCAGTGGTCGATATCCTGGAAGCCCGAGGCGAACATCTCCTCGGAACGGGTGATTTCGTACTTCTTGGCCGTGCAGGGCATGACGGAAACCATGACGATGGAGGCCGGGTCGATGCCCGCCTTTTCGGCATAGTAGGTCTTGGCCATGACGCCGAGCATCTCCTGCGGCGACTTGGCGGAGGAAAAGTTGTCCACAAAATCGGGGGCGAACTTTTCCATGTAGTCGGTCCAGGAGGGGCAGCAGCTGGTGATCAGCGGCAGCGTGCCGTTTCCGGTGAAGCGCTTCACGAACTCGGAGCCTTCCTCCAGGATCGTGAGGTCGGCCGCCCAGTTGGTGTCGAACACCGCATCGAAGCCGAGGCGGCGCAGCGCGGTGTAGATTTTCCCGGTGACGAGCGCGCCCGGCTCCATGTCGAACGCCTCGCCGACGGCGACGCGCACGGCCGGGGCGATCTGTACGACCACATGCTTGCCTTCCTTCTTCAGCGCGTTCCAGACCTTCTTGGTGTCGTCCTTCTCGTAGATCGCGCCCACGGGGCAGTGCGCCGAGCATTGGCCGCACTTGATGCAGGGGCTTTCGTTGAGGGTGACGTCCGCCGCCGGGGCCAGGCGGGTGTTTTCGCCGCGGCCGATGAATTCGAGCGCGTAGACGCCCTGCATGTTCTGGCAAACCAGCACGCAGCGGCCGCACTTGATGCACTTTTCGGGGTTGAGGACGATCGACGGGGTCGATTCGTCGCGCGGGATCGCGGTGACGCGCCTCTCGAAGGAGATGTCGCGGATACCGAAGGAGGCGGCGAGATCCTGTAGCTCGCAATTGCCGTTACGGCCGCACTGGAGGCAGTCGTTCGGATGCGTGGAGAGGATCAGTTCGAGCACGGAGCGGCGCACTTCGACCACTTCGGGGTCGTGCGTCAGGATCTTCATGCCCGGGCCGACCGCCGTCGCGCAGGCGCGCAGCATTTTCGGCGAGCCTTCCACCTTGACGACGCAGATGCCGCAGGCGGCCCATGCTTCGAGGTCGTGGTGGAAGCAGAGCTTCGGGATCTCGACGCCGACTTCCTTCGCGGCGTCGAGAATCGTGGTGCCGGGCGGCACGCTGACGGGGATTCCATTGATTTCGAGTTCTACCATAGACATTGTTTTTCTCCTTAGCCCTTGAGGATGGCGTCAAATTTACACTTGGTGAGGCACTGGCCGCACTTGATGCACTGGTCCTGGTCGATCACGTGGATCTCCTTGACCTTCCCGCTGATGCAGCTGACCGGGCAGACGCGGGCGCAGGCGGTGCAGCCGACGCACTTGTCCGCAATGATCGTGTAGGACAGCAGGTGCTTGCATTTTCCGGCCGGGCACTTCTTGTCGACGATGTGCGCGCGGTATTCGTCCGCGAAATACTTCATCGTGGACATGACCGGGTTGGGCGCGGTCTGGCCGAGCCCGCAAAGCGAGGCCTTGCGCATGGCCTGGGCCAGTTCCTTGAGCTTTTCCAGATCCTCTTCGGTGCCTTGGCCCTTGGAGATCTTGTCGAGGATGTTGTAGTTCGTCCGTCCGCCGATCCGGCAGGGGGCGCACTTGCCGCACGATTCGTCGACCGTGAATTCGAGGTAGAACTTGGTGACGTCGACCATGCAGTCGTCCTCGTCCATCACGATCATCCCACCGGAGCCCATCATCGAGCCGATGGACTGGAGGCTTTCGTAGTCGATCGGGGTGTCGAGGAAGTCCGGGGTAATGACGCCGCCGGAGGGGCCGCCGGTCTGGGCGGCCTTGAACTTCTTGCCGTTGCGGATGCCGCCGCCGATGTCGTAGATGATCTCGCGCAGCGTCGTGCCCATCGGCACTTCGATCAGGCCGGAATTGTTGATCTTGCCGGTGAGCGCAAACACCTTGGTGCCCTTGGTGGTGGCGGTGCCGATGCTGCTGAACCAGGCGCTGCCCTTGAGGATGATCATCGGGATGTTGGCCCAGGTTTCGACGTTGTTGATGACCGTCGGCTTGCCCCACAGGCCCTTGACGGCCGGGAAGGGAGGGCGGGGGATCGGCATGCCGCGCTTGCCTTCGATCGAGGCGAGCAGGGCGGTCTCTTCGCCGCAGACGAACGCGCCGGCGCCGAGGCGGATCTCGATGTCGAAGCTGAAGTCGGAGCCGAGGATCTTCTCTCCGAGCAAGCCGTATTCGCGGGCCTGGGCGATGGCGTTTTCGAGGCGCTTGATCGCCAGCGGATATTCGGCGCGGATGTAGATGAAGCCCTGGTTGGCGCCGACGGTACGGCCGGCGATGGCCATGGCTTCGAGCACAGAGTGGGGGTCGCCTTCGCAGGTCGAGCGGTCCATGTAGGCGCCGGGGTCGCCTTCGTCGGCGTTGCAGACGATGTATTTCTGGTCGCTCTGCACGTTCTTGGTGAACTTCCCCTTCAGTCCGGTCGGAAAGCCGGCGCCGCCGCGGCCGCGCAGGCCCGCCTTGGTCAACTCGTCGATGACCTGGTCGGGGGTCATTTCGAAGACGACCTTTTCAAGCGCGGCGTAGCCGTCGCGGGCGATGTATTCGTTGATCGACTCGGGATTGATGACGCCGCAGTTGCGCAGCACGATGCGCTGTTGCTTCTGGTAGAAGGCGATTTCGTCGGAAGATTTGCCCGCCTGCTTCTTGTCGTAGAGCAGCGCGGCGACCGGGCGGCCCTTGACGATGTGCTCGGCGACGATTTGCTTGGCGTGCTCCGGCCCCACCTTCACGTAGAAGCTTTCGTCGGGAAGGATCTTGACGATCGGTCCCTGTTCGCAGAACCCGAAGCAGCCGGTCTTGACGAGCTGCGCTTCCGCTTCGACGCCCTGCGCCTTGAGTTCCTGCTCGAACGCTTGGTACAGCGCGACGCCCTTGTTCGATTCGCATGCGGTGCCCGCACACACGAGGATATAGTTTTTGTATGCCATGGTTGTGCCTGCCTATTTGATGATGTCTGCCGCGGGTTTGTCGAAAATGTGGTCGCTGACGAGCGCCTTGCCGATGATGTGCTCGCGGACGATGCGGCGGGCGACCGCGCCATCGACATTGCCGTACACCACGCGCGGCATGCCGGGAACGGCGACTTCGACGGTCGGCTCGGAGAAGCAGAGGCCCATGCAGCCCGTCTGGGTGATCTTCGTGTCCTGCACGCCGTGGCTGTTGAGTTCGTCGAGGAACGCATCGAACGCGTCCTTGACGCCGGCGGCGATGCCGCAGGTGCCCATGCCGATGATGATTTGGGCGGACTTCCCTTCGCTGTCGCGCTGGATCATCTCGCTTTTTTTCGTCTCGCGCAGCTTGCGCAATTCTTCAAGTGTCATTTTTCCCATAGTACCCACCTTTCGTTAAAATCGGATGGATCGGTCTGATCGCACGGATCAGTTGGATCCTTGGTTGATTTCCTTTTCATTCTCTTCAAAAAACCGCTTCAGCAATCCCATGCCGCCCGCGTCGTCCAAGCCCCCGAGCGCCTCTGCCAGCTCGTTCCGGGCGACCGCGTAGCCCTTCCCGCCCGCGCGGCGTTCGATCACCAGGTTCCCGTCGAATCCGTAGCCCATCAGCGCGGTGGCCGTCGTGGCGAAGTTCCCGAAGGCGGGAAGATCCACATGGGCCGGATCGAGATCGAGGGTGACGGTTGTGCCGATTCCCGCCTCCGATACGATCCTGGCGACGCCCCCCGTCGCCTCCGCGGTCTGGAAGAGGAAGGGGAGGCCAAGGCCCACCTTGCGGTGCTTGTGCTTCAGGCCGTCCGTCCAAAACGGGTCTTTGGCCTTTTCCAGCGTTGCCGCATCCATTCCTTTTCCGTTGTCCGCGATCACGATGCCAAGCTTGGCTTTGCTCTGCTCCACGCGGAGGGTGATTTCCGTTGCCGCCGCCTCGATCGAATTCTGGACCAGGTCGGTGATCAGGTCGCATATCGTGGCGTGCATGGTTTCCGTGATTCGTGACGCGTGATTCGTGATTTAGGTCACGTTTCACGGTTCACTCATCAATCCTTATTTTTCTTCGCACTGGTCGATGATCTTGGCCACCGTCTTGGTGGTCACGCTGCCGAAGACTTCGCCGTTGAGCGTCACCACCGGCGCCAGGCCGCAGCAACCGATGCAGCGGACCGCCTCGACCGAAAATTCGCCGTCTTCCGTGACGGTGTTGAGCCCGACGCCGAGCCTGCGCTCGCATTCGTCGATCAAATCCTGCCCGCCCTTGAGGTAGCAGGCGGTGCCCATGCAGACCGCGATCTGGTTGCGGCCCGGCTTCGTGAGCTTGAAGAGGTGGTAGAAGGTGATGACGCCGTATATTTTCGCGACCGGCACATCGAGCGCGGCGGCGACTTCAAAGGCGGCTTCGCGGGGAATGAAGCCGAACTCCTCCTGCACGCGGTGCAGCACCATGATTAGGTTGCCCGGCTTGCTCCGCCATTTTTCAATGAAGGCTTCGATTTCCGGCGTCAGCATCTTTTGTTTTCCAGCAGTTGCACTCATTTTTGTTCCTCGTCTCGGCCCAAGGCCGCGGTTAATTCCTGTCGGTTCGGTGCCCATCGGTTTTTCTGCAACCTGTTCCGGTTCCGGGAGGATGGGAAAGGCCAGCAACGAAAAACAACCGTCCGCATGTCCCCTAAAAAGGCCGAGCAATATATAGGCGGTTGATCAAGGGTAAACAAAAAAAGCCCGTTTGACGTTGTTTATACGCAATATGGGTAATATTAATGACAACAGAATGTTACTAGGTGTGGTTATATGTGAACTACGTAACAATAAAAGGAGCCCGTGGCCATGAACTCGAACCAGGAAGTGATCCGCCGCCTGTCACGCTACCGCAACGTCATGCGCAAGATGAAGGCGCTGGGGTTGGTCAAGGTTTTTTCCGACAACCTGGCCGACGCCGTCGGCGTCTCCCCCTCCTTGGTGCGCAAGGACTTCTCGATGTTCAACCTCTCCGGCAACAAGCGCGGAGGCTACCGCATCGAGGATCTCGTCGCCAAGCTCAACGTCCTGCTCGGCAAGGACCAGAAGCAGAAGATCATCATCATCGGCTGCGGCAAGCTCGGCCAGGCGCTGATGAACCACAACGGCTTCCCGCGCGTCGGCATCCGCGTGGTCGCCGGGTTCGACTCCGACCCCGCCGTGCTCAGCCCCGAAGCCCCGATCCCGATCCTGCACGTCAAGGATATCAAGGAGTTCATTGCCGCCAACGAAATCCGGGTGGCGGCGCTCACCGTACCCGAGCCCGCCGCGCAGGGCATGGTCGACACCCTCAAGAAAACCTGCGTCAAGGGCGTCATCAACTTTGCGCCGATCTCGCTCAAAAGCTCCGACGACTTCCTGGTCCACAACATGAACATCGAGCAGGAGATCGAAAACCTCTTCTACAACATCCACTTCGCCGAGACCAACCCCGCGAAAACGGGCTAAAAACAGCCATATTCCGCATCACTGCTGTCCCAACCCCGGAACATCGGGGTGGTTGTGATCACACGCCCTGCCAGCTCAAGACCAGGCCGGGCACCCCTGTCCGAAGGGGCGGTTCAGCGCCCCTTGCTCATACTGTATGCCGTCTGGGTCTTGAAATAGTCGAGCATCTGCGCCTTGAGTTGCACCGCCACCGTTCGGTATTCCGGATTGTTGGCTTGGCTGACGGTTTCGAGCGGGTCGCTGTTGTAGTCGTATAGCTCCGTGGCCTCGACGAGCGACTCGTCGAAGGGCTGGGTGCTGCGCCAGTCGTTCTTCATCCACATCGTCAGGCGGTAGCGTGGGGTACGCAGAGTGTAGCCCATCCGCTTGCCTTCGCGCGGATACTGGCTGATGGAGTAGGGCTTGACCTCGGCGGCGGAATTCTTCAAGAGCGGTACGAGGCTCTTGCCTTGGAGCTGCGGGGGTACCTCGAGGCCGGCGAGCTCGCAGAACGTCGGGAAAACGTCGACGAACTCGGTCATCGCCTCGGTCTTCTGCCCGCCCTTGAAGCCGGGGGCGGCGACGATGAGCGGCGCGCGGGTGGCCTGTTCGAAGTTGCTGTGCTTGCACCATTGCCCATGGTCGCCTAGGTGCCAGCCGTGGTCGCCCCACAGAACGATAACGGTATTTTTGGCCAGGCCGAGTTTATCCAGCGTGTCCAGCAGACTTCCGACCTGCGCATCTACGTACGACACACAGGCGTAGTAGGCATGAATCAGCTCTTTCTGTTTGATCTGATCGAGCGGGGTTGAAAAGTTATCCGGAATATCCGAATAACTGCGCAGCTCTCCCCAGGTATGATAAGCGAAGAACGGTGAGTTTTTCGCGTGTTCCTGGAATGGAGCGACATCGATTTTCTCGCGGTCGTACAGATCCCAGTATTTTTTCGGGGCGACAAAGGGGAGATGTGGCTTGTGGAATCCAACAGTCAGGAAAAAGGGTTTCTTGGATTTGGAGAATTTTTCAAGCAGCGCGATGTTGTAATTGGCCAGCGCGCCGTCCGCATACGCATCATCGGGAACATCAAGGCACTCGGTGGCGGGCATGGCGCCCTTTTCCCCCATCCATTTGAAGCGCACTTTCCAGTCTTTGATTCCGGATTTTTCCAGTTCCTGATAAACCGCCTGTTCTTTTTTGCCCTGATAAAAGCAATTATCGTGGGCCGGGACAGGATATCCATCGGCATAGGCCAGCTCCTTGTCATCACGAAAAGGAATCGTCCAAGAAAGCGGATCTTCATCGCGTGATCCGTGCATGACCTTGCCACTGCCGGCAGTTTCATAGCCGTTTTCTTTGAAATACTGCTGCATGGTGACGGCAGACGGACAGACCGTTCGCAGATTGGTTTGCAGATCCCATACTTTGGTGGTGTCCGGTCGAAGCCCGGTGAACATGCTCATCCGAGACGGCGCGCAGATGGCCATCTGGCAATAGTTGTTGAGCATCACCGTGCCGTGTGCGGCCAACCGGTCAATGTTCGGGGTTTTCACCTCTTTATTTCCATAGCAGCCGAGCACGGGTTTCAGGTCGTCCACCGTTAAGAATAGAATATTGGGACGGCTTGCTGCCGCGAGGTCCATGGCCAAGGCCGCGATGGCCAAAATCACCAGTTTGCTTTTCATCGAGTTCCTTTCGCTTGCACACGTGCGTTTGATTTAGCAGGACATCAGAAAGGAGGATTCAGCACAACGCAAGTCCGCTGGAACATTATCCGCCAAGTGGTTATTGTTCCATCGCATCGGTCTTCCTCCTCGCAGGTTGCGCTGTTAAGGAAGGTATGTTCAACAATGGAGAAAACGTAATGAGGATAGGTAAACGGAACGTTTTCCTATGCATTCTGGTTTGCTGGGGATGCGAAGTCTACAGTTCATCGGCACCGTCTGTCCGGATGGGCGCGGATCATGGCGCGATCCGCTATTTAGGCCGTTTTACCGAGGATTACCGGTTCGGGTGGAGCGGATGCAGCATCGAGATCGTTACCGATGCAACCGACGTACGTGCTGTGATGGAACTGGTATCGGACGATCAGGCCGGACTGGCGGTTGTCGTGGATGGTGAGGCGCGCTTTCTGAAAGTGGACAAAGACAGGCAGCTCTACGTACTGGCTTCAGGACTTAAGCCCGGCCGGCAGCGACGGATTGGGCTGTTCAAGCGAACGGAAGGTTCCAAAGGCACCATCCGCTTCAAGGGTTTTGAGCTTTCCGCCGGGGCGCAGGCCTTCCGGCCTCCCGATCCCGGCAGGAAAATTCTGGTGATCGGCGACTCCATTACCTGCGGCTACGGCAATGAAGCGAAGACAGTGGAAGAGGGCAACAGCGTTGAAAACGAAAACGGATATATGTCGTATGCTGCGATTGCAGCCCGTGAACTTGATGCGGATGTAATGATGCTGTGCTGGTCGGGCAAGGGGATGTACCGGAACCGGCAGGTGCAGAACGACACCGCCGATACGATTCCGAAACTGTTTGACCATACGCTGCCGGCGGAAGCGGGAGTTCCGTGGGATCACAGCCGGTTTATTCCGGACGTGGTCGTCATTAATCTCGGCACAAACGACATGAGCACACAGGGAGGCAAGCCGCCGCTCGACAAAGAGGATTACATTTCTGCATATACGGCATTTATTTCCCGAATCCGTTCCGTCGCACCCAAGTCAAAAATCATCCTCAGCCTCGGCCCGATGGCCTACGAACCGGCGAGCAACTGGCTGCCGGAGATTGCCGCACAGTTCAACGATGTGACCGTTCTGCTCTATGCCCGACCTGCCGGCGTGGAAGACCGCGGCGGCCACTGGCATCCAAGTGTGAAAAAAGACAAAGCCATGGCGGCTGAACTGGCTGCCGAAGTGAGAAATGTTATACGGTGGTAACCGGTGGATGCGTGGCACTGTCACAGTGTTCTTCCGCCTATTAAAACAGCGAGATACTTATGCCATTCAAAACGGATTTCATCTGGGGAGCCGCTTCCTCTTCGTATCAGGTTGAGGGCGGCGCGTATGACGACGGGAAAAAGGCCTCCATCTGGGATGTTTTATGCGCCCAGCCGGGACGCATAAAAGACGGCAGTTCCGGAGAAATCGCCTGCGACCACTACCACCGCTATACCGAAGACGTTGCGCTCATGCGGCAGATCGGACTGAAAGCCTACCGTTTTTCTCTTTCCTGGCCGCGCATCATTCCCAACGGGCATGACGGTATCGTGAACGAAAAGGGACTGGCGTTTTACGACCGGCTGATCGACAGCCTGCTGGAGAAAGGCATTGAACCGTACGTCACCCTTTACCACTGGGACATGCCGCACGAAGCGCAGCTGCGCGGCGGATGGCTCAATCCGGAATTTCCGCGCTGGTTCGAACGCTATGCGAAAACCGTCACTGCCCGCTTCGGCGACCGCGTCAAAAACTGGATCACCATCAACGAGCCACAGTGCGCCATCGGCCTTGGGCTTGAAGTCGGCAACCATGCGCCCGGCCTGAAGCTGCCGATGGCAGAAGTCCTGCTGGCCGGGCATCACCTGCTGCTCGCCCACGGGCGGGCGGTTGCGGCGCTGCGCGCACACGCCAAAGCAAAATCTTCGATCAGCTTCGCGCCCGTCGGCACGGTCTGTTATCCGGTTGAAGAAACCGCTGAAAACATCCAGGCCGCGCGTGCGGCGACCTTTGAGGACTGGAACCGCGGCTGCTGGGCACCGGCCTGGTTCAGCGATCCGGTCTTTTTCGGACGCTATCCGGAAGGAGCCTTGAAGCGGTTCGGCAAAGATGCGCCCGCCTTTACCGCTGAAGAGATGCGTCTGATTTCCCAGCCGCTGGATGTCTGCTCGATCAACTTTTACCAGGGCTATCCGGTACGCGCGGCAGAACTGCCCGCACGGTGGGTGCAGGAACCGCATCCCGCCGGTCATGCCCACACGGCCTTTGGCTGGCCGGTTACGCCGTCGGCGTTCTACTGGCTGGCGCGATTTTATCACGAGCGGTATCAGAAGCCGGTTCTCATCACGGAAAACGGCCTCTCGAATACGGATTGGATAGGCTGTGACGGACGGGTGCAGGACACCGCACGGATTGATTTCCTGCGCCGGCACTTGCGGGAGCTGGAGCGGGCCGTCAACGACGGCATTCCTGTCAACGGCTATTTCCACTGGGCACTGACCGACAACTTTGAGTGGGCGGAAGGTTACCAGCAGCGTTTCGGACTGATCCATGTCGATTTCCAAACCCAAAAGCGTACCCTTAAGCAATCGGCTTATTGGTACAAAGAAGTCATCCATGCAAACGGAGAAAACCTATGAGAAAAACACTCTGCTGCCTGACCCTGTTCGCCTGCACGGCTTTCGGCCAATCGCCCGATAGCAAAGTCGTGTACAAGGAAACTCCGGCCATAAAGCTGGAACTGCACATCTTCAATCCCCCGAATCACCAGGCATCGGATAAGACTCCGGCGATCGTCTTCTTCTTCGGAGGCGGCTGGTTCGGCGGATCCGTTACCCAGTTCTACAAACAAAGCGCGTATCTCGCTTCGCGGCATGGTCGCCATCTGCGCCGACTACCGCACCAATAAAAACGGCGGTGTCGATCCGCGCGGATGCGTCACCGATGTCAAATCCGCCATGCGCTGGGTGCGGGCCCACGCCGGAGAGCTCGGCATTGATCCGCAGCGGATCGCCGCAGGCGGCGGTTCCGCGGGAGGTCATCTCGCCGCCGCCACCGCGCTCATCGGTAAATTTGACGAAGCAGGTGAGGATACATCCGTCAGTTGCCGGCCCGACGCGCTCGTGCTCTTCAATCCCGTTGTCGACAACAGCGAAAAGGGCTACGGCTATGAACGGGTCGGTGCCTACTGGCAGGATTTTTCCCCGCTGCACAACATCGACAAAACCGCACCGCCGACGCTCTTTATGCTCGGAACAAAAGATGCCCTCATACCGGTAGCCGTGGGCGAGGAATACAAAAAGCGCATGGAAGAGGTCGGCGCGCGTTGTGACCTGCGTCTCTACGACGGCCAGCCGCACGGCTTCTTCAACGGCGCGCGCTACTTTGAAACGCTCACCGAAACCGATCGCTTCCTCGAATCGCTCGGCTTCCTGAAAGGCAAGCCGACGCTCGTGCGTTAGCGGCGACCGTCCGTTCAGTTTGTCCCGATGGAAATGGATGTACTGTCGCTTTCGCGATAACCGATGCGGATGGCTTTGGCGATGACGGTGGTTTGGCCAGTCTCCAGCCGGAGCGGTTCGGTATAAAGTTTCCAGTGCGGGTCGTCCGGGTCGGTTTTGTATGCAATGGAGGCGCCTTGCGTGGCACTGCTGATTTGCAGCGCCGCCGGGCCGGAGAGCATGATGTTCTCTTGCGCAATGGTTTCACCCCAATTGTCCCGGCTGATCGGAATGAAAACCGGAACAGCGGTGACCGGCTGTTTGCCGTCGGGGTACCAGCGCCTGACCATTACAAACTCGGGAATCGCGCCGAGGTCACCGGTTTCATCGATCCACGCATCGAGAGCACCGCGCAGACGGACGAGTTCTTTCCCAAACTCCGGCGCCTGGGCCAGATTGTGGATTTCATACGGATCATTCCGTGTGTCGTAGAGTTCTTCAACCGGGCGGGGCGTCTGGAAGAACAGCTCCTGTGTTTCGTTGAGTTCGCCGGCCAGATGCAGCCGCCAGAGTTCCTGCACGATCGGATTGTGATACAGGTAGGGAACCCAGGAGGTCATCGACTGCTGCGGATACCAGTTGCGGATATATTTGAAGCGTTTATCCCGGACGGCGCGAACGCGGTCATAGGTTTCATCGTGACGGTCGCGGGCGGCGAAGACGTATTCCCGTTCCGGCGCGGCCTGCGAGCCGAGAAATGCGCGACCCTGCATGTGGCAGGGGATTTCAACGCCGGCCAGTGAAAGAACAGTCGGGCCGAGATCCACCGTGCTAACCAGCCGGTCGCTTACGGTGCCGGGTGCGACACCTTCCAGCCCGCGCACCATCATCGGCACATGAATCCCCGCATCGTACGGATAGCGCTTGCCGCGCGGCAGCGGGCCGTGGTCACTCCAGTGAAACACCAAGGTGTTTTCCGCGAGCCCGTCTTCATCGAGCTGTTTGAGCAGTTCGCCGAGGATGCGGTCGTTGTGCTCGATCCGTGTGTAAACGCGGGCGAGTGTTTCACGCACTTTCGGTGTGTCCGGATAGTAGGGCGGAACAGTCATGTCCGCCGGGTCGAAGGTGATTTCCGGAGTATGTTCCGGCCACATCCTGCTTTCGTGCGTATCGTCCAAGTTGAAAACCGCGAAGAACGGCTGGTCGGGGTCGGGACGGTTTCGCCAATGCGCCGCTTCACCGAGCTCATCCCAGGCGGTGATCGGCGCATTGAATTGGTAGTCGGTTTTCATGCTGTTGGTGCAGAAATAACCGGCGGCGCGCAGATACTCCGGGAAACACTTCACATGCGGAGGAATGACCGCCTCATACGGTGTGGGCAGGCCGGGGTACGCGTGCGAGGTGCGCATATGATGCGTTCCGATGGAGGTCGGATACATTCCGGTAATTATCGCAGACCGGGCAGGAGCGCAGACGCCCGCTGTGGAAAAAGTGTTCGGCCAGCGGCAGCCTGCTGCGGCCAGCCGGTCCAGATTGGGTGTGCGTGCAATCCGGTCGCCATAGCATCCGTAAAACGGGCAGGTGTCTTCGAAGGAAACCCAGAGAAAGTTGGGACGTATTTTCACACGGTTTAGTTCGTATAAGGAACGAAGTCGCCTTTGAGCGGCTCATCATTGACGGTGATAGAGCCTTTGGTGATTTCAATGTAATAGCGTTTGCCGCGCAGAACCCGCTCGACCGAAATCGCCGGCCATTCCGAGGGCATACAGGGACGGATATGGAAGCCGTCATAGTCGGGCTGGATGCCGACCATATATTCCAGCACGGCGCGGTACATCCAGCCGGCGGTGCCGGTAATCCAGCCGCTGATGGATTTGCCGGAGCGGCCGTTTCCCGGGCCGAGGTACTGGTTGGTGAAGGCGTACGGCTCGCAGCCGGAGACCGAAGAGGGATGCTCGGCGGAGTCGGGCATTACCTTGCGGAAGCTGCGCAGCGCTTCGTCGGGGCGACCCGCGACACAGTCGGCGACAATTTTGAATGCCGTGCCGTGGCAGTACGGTGTGCCGTTTTCGTACATGCCGGGCAGGATCATCGAGACCCGGCCGACATTCAGATCTTTCTTTGTATACGCCGGCGTAAGTGTCAGCGAGCCGTGCATGGACTCGAGCGGGCCGTCAATGGCACGCAGGCAGGCTTCCCGCCGGCTGCCTTCGGCGAGCCCGGTCAGCAGCGCCCAGGTCTGTGTGTTGAGATAGAGTTTGCCTTCTTCGTTTTTATGCGACCCGACCTCGATGCCGAAGTCGCTGTAGCCGGCCAGATACCATTCGCCGTCCCAGCCGTGTTCGAGAACGGCACCCTTTATTTTTCGGGCCCGCTCCGCCATTTCGGCGGCAAGCCCAGGATGGCCGAGAACGCGTGCAAACAGATCCTCGATCAGCGTCAGGCTGTAGTAGAGCGACATCGAGGTCCAGACACTTTCCCCCTTGCCGTCGCGGCCCATCCAGTTGAGCGAATCGTTCCAGTCGCCGTCGTGCGCCCGCACGAGGCCGTGCGTGCCGGTATCGTCGGAGAGATGGCGCACGGACTGGATCATGTGTTCGAGCACGGTGCCTTCGCCGCCGTTGAGATAGGGTGCCAGGGCATTGAGGAAGTTCATATCGCCGGTCTCTTTGAGATAGGCGGTGACAACCGGCGTCACCCAGGTTGGGCCGTCGGAATAGTTGTGCGGCTGCAACGGCATCCAGCCGCGAACGGCCTGTCCGCTCTTATACTGATGAGCCAGCGTTTCGAGAATCTTGGCCCGCGCCAGTCTCGGGTTGAAAGGCAGGATGCCCCAGGCATCCTGCAGGGTATCGCGAAATCCCCGCGCACCGTCGCGGCCGAATTCGGCGCAGAGTTGAATCTGCTGTTTGGCCCAGACGTTGACGAGGCGGTTAATCTGCTCATAGGGAGTGGTCACATGGCTTTTGCCGATCATCCCGGTTTTTTCGCGGCGCAGGCTTTTCCAGGCATGGGAACGGTATTCGGCCGGCATGACTTTGCCGATCAGGCGCGCGGCTTCCTCGTTGGTGTTGAAGCTGCCGAGCAGGACCGTGAGCGGCGCGGTTGCGCCGGCATCCAGGTTGACCGGAATCATCATGGCACCGGCGAGCTGCTCGCACCACGCTTCGCGGCAGGCGAGCGAGCCGTCAAGCAGGCTTTTCGGTGCCGCCGGTGTTCCGTACGGGCCGAGAAAGTCGCACGCTCCGCCGCACCACTGTTCAACGGTTCCATCGGTGGCGACGAAGGCGTTGTACCGGTCGTGCGGCCGTTCGTCGGAGGTGTTATAGCTTAATACGGCGCGCAGTCGGGGATCGTACGTGCTGCGGAGATAGGAGAACGGGCTGCTGAAGGTGGCATAGCCACCGATGGCCCATTCGACATACGGAACCAGCATCAGGTGGCGCGGCTTGCGGGTGGCGTTGCGGAGGGTGAACTCCCAGATCTCGACCGGTTCGTCGGGTGCAAGAAACGCGGCGGACCGGCAGGCGATGCCGTTGGCACGCATTTCGTAAACGGAATAACCGAGGCCGACGCGGGTCTTGAATGTGTATTTGGCTGGTTTGGCCGGAAGCAGGCCGGTGCTCCAGAATGCTCCGGTATCGCGGTCGACCAGATAGAAGTACCGGCGTCCTTTTGAAATCATCCGGACGCGTCCTTCCGGGTGGTTCAATAACATGGCCTGATCGTTGAAGACCCCTTCGCCGTTTCCGAACTGGTTGTGTCCGGAGATCATCCCGTCGTTCCACAGGAAGTTGATTTGCGCGCGCGGCGGCGCCTCCGCGTCGGTGATGATGTATTCGCGGTTGTCTTTTGAAAATTCGCCAAAGGCATTCTTTATCATGGCATGACCAAGGGGGGATTAAATCTGGTAAGGAGTGCCGATGTTGTCTTTGACAATCACCTGGTCGCCGTTGTTGCCGAGGTCGATCAGCATCTCTTTCTTGAATCCTTTGAGGAGGACATTGTCTTTAATGATCGCCGCCTCAAGCCCGCCGTAAACGATGCCGTAGTCCGGCGAGAAGTTTTCGCTGGGTCCGGCGTTCGGGTCGTCGCGGCCCACTTCGCAGAGGTTGCCGGTAAGAACCAGCCCATGCACGTCGGTGCAGCGGATCTGCGAAGAATCGTACGGGCCGGTGCCGCACCGTTCGGGTTTGCCGTTGCGGTAAAAAACATTGTTATTGGCGGTGACCTGGGAGGTCGGAGTGCCAGCGCGGATCTTGAGGTCGATGCCGGGGCCGCCCTGCCTGTCGAAAAAGTTTCCGTTAATGATAAAGTGATCGCCGCCGCAGACTTCAATGCCGGCGCCGAAATTCCACTCGACCCGATTGGCGGTGAAGGTGACTGATGCGCTTTTTTCGCGCGCCGCCAGTCCGGCACCGGCGTTTCCGGTGAGCCAGTTGTCGAGGATAAATGCGTCCCATCCCTGCAGGTGGATGCCGTCGCCGCCGCTGTGCGAAATCATGCAGTGGCGGATGCTGTAGCACCAGACGCGGTTGAGAAAGGCCCCGTGCCCTGAAAACGAATCGATGCGGCAGCGTTCAATGCGGAACGTGTTTTCTTCGCCGTGTCCGCCATATTCGGCGTTGTTGACCATTACGCCATGCACGTTTTTCCCCAGCTCGCCGCCGTCGAGACTGAGGCCGTTCAGCGTGGCACCCTGTCCGTTGGTGAGGTCGATCAGGCAGGGTGCGTGCGGATCGTTGAGCTTCAGTACAGAGCCACCGACAGCGCGGAACCCCCACAGCGGATTGCCGGTGAGTCCCGTGTAGGGCGGAAGGCGCAGCGTGGATGTCAGATAGACTCCATCCGGCACAAACACGGTTGCGCGCCTGACTGCCGCCGCATCGAGTGCGCGCTGTATGGCCCTGGTGCAGTCAGTTGCGCCGTCGCCGACGGCTCCATAATCGAGAATGTTGAGCATGGGGTTTTCCTATGGGGTTTGAATGCCGTCGAGCAGTTTCTGCCGGAGGTCTTTCATCCGGGTTTTATATTCCGGATCATTGACCAGGCTGCGCGTTTCCAGCGGGTCGGTTTCATAATCGTAAAGTTCTTCGTACGCCGGAGTTTTCTCTTCCGTGTCCGGATTGAGAATTTCGGTGCGCTTGAACCAGCCGGTGTAGCGGTAGCGTTCGGTGCGGATCGAGTGGCCCATCATGCCTTCGCGCGGATACTGGCTGAAAGCAACGTTTTCTCGCAGCATGGCCGGATTTTCCATCAGCGGCTTCAGGCTGCGTCCGTGCAGTTGCAGTCCGCCGGGCTGCCGCGGAACCGGAATGCCGGCCAGTTCGCAGAGCGTCGGATAGATATCCACGAACTCGACGACCTGTTTGATAACGGTTCCGGGTTTTGCGGCGTCAGGATAAGCGATTAGCAGCGGAGCGTGCGTGGCCTGTTCAAAGGTGCTGTGCTTGGCCCACCAGCCGTTGTGGTCGCCTAAATGCCATCCGTGGTCGCCCCACAGAACAACGATGGTGTTTTCGGCCTGTCCCTGTTTTTTCAGCTCCTCGATCAACTGGCCGACGAGATCGTCGACGAAGCTAACGCAGGCGTAGTAGCCGTGAATCAGTTCGCGGGCCTGTTCCGGGCCGACGAGTTTGCTCTGCGGGAAATCGCCGTAGGCGTTCAGTTCGGTTCCGGCAGGTGTCGGTGCAAAAGAAGGCGCGCCTTCCGGGTTGGTTCGGGTTCCGGTGTAGTTCAGCAGGCCGAAGTCGGCCTTGTCGTAGAGCTTCCAGTATTTTTCAGGCGCGTTGAACGGAAGGTGCGGGCGGTCATAGCCGACGGCGAGGAAGAACGGTTTGCCGGTGGCCTTCTGCGCAACGGACAGATTTTTGATCTGTTCAATTCCCTGCAGCGTAATGTTGCCGTCTTTGGTGGCCTCGTTGGAGCAGGCGCCCCGATCGGTCAGCGAGACGCGGATATCCCAAAAGTTTTTCTTCTGTGCCAGCAGCTGGTCTTCCGCTTCGCTTTTGCCCGGCTCAAAATAGCGCTTTTTAAATTTGGGGTTGAAGTAGGTTCCGTTGAACGACTTCTCCGCGTCATTGTTGATCACGTTGCGCCCGTCGAAAATTTTGCCCATGCCCGCCATCTGGTAGCCCTGCGCGGCGAAATGTTGCGGGAGCGTGACGACATTCGGCATCATGGTCCGGATTTTGGCTTCCAGATCCATGATCCGCGTGGTGTCCGGCCGCAGGCCGGTCAGCAGGGACGCGCGGGACGGGCCGCAGATCGCCGCCTGACAATAGGCGCTCTGGAAGAGATAGCCGGACTGCGCCAGCCGATCCAGATTCGGAGTGACGGCGATGGGATCGCCGTAGCAGCCGAGTACCGGTTTCAGGTCGTCCACGGCAATGAAAAGCACATTAAGCGGCTTCCCAGCCTGCGCCGATTCCGCAGCAAGCAGTCCGGCGACGATGGCCGCAGTAAATGCCCAACCTGTGTTTTTCCGTTTCAAAATGCCTTAACCGCCTAATCCATTCAAAGCGTGCCCGATTACCCGTTCAGAGACGAATGATACGTTTCGGAACAATATCCAGCAGGCGGCGTTCTATTGTTTCGTACCCGACCAGGCCTTGACATAATCCACTTCCATGCGGCCGGGATACTCGCTGGCATCAATGTTGTCGAGATTGCCATTTCCGCTCCAACCGCCCATCTGGAGGCAAAGGATCAGGTAACTGGGAATGCTGCAAACCCGGTTGGTTGCAAAAACGCCGCCGGTGGATTTTCCGTCGAAGTAGAACTCGATCAATCCCGGCTCCCAGTACACGCCGTAGGTATGATATTCCGCGACGGTGTTGCCGGCGACGTAGTATGGGAAGTTGGTGCTCTGATGGGCGGCGTAATAGCCGTCCCAGTGTACTGCGCTGTGCAGGCGGTAGGGCTCCCAGACGCCGAGCCATTCAAAAACGTCAATCTCCATGCCGCCGTCTTCGGTGGAGCGGTTGTTGGCCTGCCAGGCATCCTTGATTTTCAGCGGATTGTCGGTCGCGTAGTTGCTGCCGGCATAACTGCCGCTGCGGACGGCGGCGTCGGCGGACGGTTCGAGCGGCACGCCGTCGAGAAGGAGCTGCGGGCGGGTGGCCGGGTCGGTTGCTTCGCGGCTGTAGAGGGACAGGGTCTGGCCTTGCTGAAACGTGTCGGCCAGGCAGAGGCTGACCTTTCGGTCTCCGGCGAGCTGCTGATTGACATAACCGGTGAGGTCATACCGCAGTTCCTGTCCCGACGGCATGACCGGAATCCAGTCGTGCTTCAGCCAGAGCGGGCTTTCGACCGGCATGTTGTTCCAGGTGATGGTGCTTTCCGACCAGGTGTCGGGTGCCGGGAAAACGCTGAGGACGGTTTCTTTGCCGACGGCGGCGGACGTCCGCAGTTTCAGTTCAACGAGGTTGAACGGGCCGGTGTGTCCGGCGAGATCGAACTGCAGCCAAACTTTCTGGTTTTCGTTGGTGTCGCCGTACCACGCGCGGTCGGGCATCGTCCAGAAGGCGGGCCACATGCCGACCTTCGTTTCGTAACGCATGCGCGCTTCGAAATAGCCGTAGAGCTGCCTGAAATTCCTATAGGTGGAGAGCGAGGCCGATGACCAGTCATAGGCGACGCCTTTAAAGACGGTCGGAACCGGTGCGGCACTGACGGTGAGCACGCCGTTGGAGATGGCGCAGCGCTCGGCGGCAGTCGCGGCAAAACCGTTGAGTCCGCCCAGCTGCCATTTGGTGCCATCCAGCTCGGTGCCGTCAAAATTGTCCTCAAAGGTGGCGATCCATGTTCCGGCCATCGGCGGAGCGGCCGGGGCGGTGACGGCCGGATCTTCGGGCGGTTCAAACGGCGTCACGCTGAGATCGTCGTACCAGACTCCGCCAGTGCCACCGGTGATGAGCAGCACCTTCATCTTCACGGCATTCGTTGGCACGGTGACGATCTCGACCATTTGCGTCCAGTCGGTTCCGGCTCCGAAGCGAACGCCGCCCGCCGTGACAGAGCCTAGGTTGGCCGAGTTCATATCCCGGAAGTTAAGCGAGACTCCGGCGGTGCCGGTGTAATTAGTTCCGGTTTTAATCCAGCCGCTGAAGCGGTATTTGCGTCCGCCGGTAACATAGAAGACCTGTGCCCCCGCGTAGCTGTCGGGTGCCGCATATTGCAGGGCGGCGGTTCCGCTGTGAACCGGATCGCTGACAATCGTGTGCTGTCCGTCGGCGCTCCAGCCGGTGTCGCCGTTTTCGAAACTGCCGTTTTCCAGCAGTTCCAGCGGTGAAGTAACGCCGGCTGAACCGCCGGAAGTTTGCACCTTCAGCCGGACAAAGCTGGCCGCATTCGTGGTTGGCTGCCGCAGGGTGATGTGCTCGGTGATGCCGTTGGCGTCGGCGATGGGGCTGCCGACCATGGCGACCAGTCCCGTGCCGCTGATCCAGGCGTTGGAGGACAGGGTATTGCAAACCTCGATCGTGTAGAGGAGGCCGTCGACGGCGTAGTTGACGCCGTTGGTTCCGAAACCGCCCGTGCGGCGCGGGTACGTGACGAGAAATGAATTTTCTCCGTCCATGTGTCCGGTCAGCGGTTGCGGGTCGAAATGATCCGGCGAGCCGCCGGTGGCAAACTCAATCAGGTTGTTGATCCCGTCGTTGTCCGGATCGCTCAGTTCAAGCGCATTGGTTCCGGTTAGCGAATAGGCAGCAGTCCACGCGGCAAACGTGGTTGCGTTGGTTGCAGGCGGAGGCGGGGGGGGCGGCGGGGTGGCTTGAATCGTTGTAACGGTCAGGTTGCCGAGTGTGATTTTCTGCTTGTTGGTCCACAGGTTTCCGGAGCAGTAAAAATAAAGTTCATCGAAACTGGTCGCCGTCGCCGGAACGATATCAGGTTCAACCGTGATGGTGTTGCCCGGTTCATCGATCAGGGCACCGGCGGCGGTCAATTCGATTCCGGCGGCGAGGAGTGAGTTTTTGAGTGTAAAGCTGACCGAACGGGCGGCGGAGCCCATGGCGAATACATCAAATTTTCCGAGATTGGGATCGCCGGTTTCACCGAATGTCACCTTGTCGGTCCCCCCGGCCGGTTCGGCAGAGACAAAATAGGCGTAATGCAGCGCACTGTTGTTGAAGCCGATCCTGAAGGCACTGCCGCCGGCAAACGGGCCGCCTGAAACGGTGATATCGAATGAGATAGATACGGTGCTGCCGGTTTCCGAGAGAGAACAGCTTTTCGGAAGTGTGGCGGTAACCTGCGAGTTTTTTCCCGCAGTGATTTCCAATGCACCGTTTGTCACCGAACTGACTGCACTGCCGGAAACGCCCCACACCAAGTCAGCCGCCGTCCACGTCTGGGTATCGGCAAGACAGCCCGCCGTCAGCGATGCGACCAGCCCTATTGCGCAATGAGCATGTCTTTTCACAAAAATCCGTATCCGCCCGGTTTCCGATGTCCTGAACGCGCGAAGCGCTGCAGTTTAACAATATACCTCCGCCCGACGGGGTCAACGACGGCGGAGGCGGTTGATTCCAAAGGGTGGGACCTATTCCTCCACGTAAACCCTGTAGAAGGTTTCCGCTTCAACGAGGGTTCCGGTCACGCTGACCGAGCCGCCATTGCCCGGAATGCTGATCATGGCCTGATCCCATGGACCGGTAACCAGGTTGGTGGTGGCTTCCACGCCGTACGATACGCCGTTTTCGGAAAGCCAGGTCAGCGCAACGTTGGTGCTGCCGGGCAGGATGCCGATTTCGACGTCACCCAGCACCGGAGTGATTACTCCCGATTCCGTGGTCGTGACCAGAATGTTGTCCAGCAGCAGGCCATCCGTCTTGGCCCCGCCCGTAATGCCGATGGAAAGGGTGTCGAACGTGAATTCTGCGGCAGGGTTGACAACCGCCGAGGTCTTGCCGGCGGTGTAGGGCCCTGCCGGATTGTTTGTCCATGAAAGATCGAACTGCGCCCAGGAGATGTTGTTTGTGTCCACAATGCGCGTAACGGTCAGGACAATGGACTGGGTGTTTGTGCCATGGTTAAATGAGTTTTTCTTGCCTTCGTTGGTGTCGCCTTTTCTGCCGAATATCAGGGCTTGGGCGGCATTGGTCGCTGGATTCATCACGATGCCCATGTAGTTTGAGCTGACCGAGACGGAGTCGGTAAAGCGGAATTCCAGCGATTGGTTTAAATTAGTCGGACCGTAGAGATAGCGGTAATCCATCTTCAGCGTGATGCTGTTGCTTGCGGACAGGGTAACGGGCTGATCGAAGAGGGCGGTACCCCTTCGGTTGCTGGATGTTGTTTTAATCAGCAAGGCGTTTCCAGAGCCGATTCCTGCGCTGTCGTTGGTAACCGACATGGACATGCCACTGGGCGGCGTCCAACCCGAAAGGGTTTCATCCGTAAAATTGTCGTTCAGCAGCGTGAGGCTTGCCGCGGCATTGAGGGTTGCGGCTGCGCCCAGTGAGAGGGCGGTATGGAATATTATCTTCATGCGCTTCTCCTGTTATTTGTTACTGGTTCCCAATCAAGACATGCGGAACTATAGCACCTTGCTTCCTGTCCGCCATGGCAACGGTATGGAACAGTATCCATTTACAGTGTTTCGCAGCGCAACGCAGCGGTCCGGAATGATCCTGCCAGCGCTGATGATTCCCGGTGCGACCATATCCCTTAGACTTTGCCGCGGCGCGCTTCGAGGCCATTCCGGATCACTAGCATCCTGCTGCGGGTCAGCGGGTAGAACCACAGCATGATGATGGAGATAAGCCAGAATCCGATGGGAAGCAGAATGTAGAAAAGCAGCATGTTATGCACGACCTGTTCCGGCTGTATTTTCCCCAGATGGACATCGAACCCGGTCCATTCGAGCACGAATCCAGATAGGCCGGCCGCCGCCGTCATGCCGAGTTTCAGGAACCATGAAAAGACAGAGTTAATGCTGCCCTCGCGCCGTCGGCTGGTCATGGTTTCGTCGTAGTCCACCACATCCGCCTGCATGGAGGGAACGATCATCCAGAGCGCACCGACCACTCCGGCATAGAAAATGGTCGGCAGAAGCTGCAAGAAGGGGTGCTCGGGAGTAAGGCAGAAAACGTTGAGGGCAGCTCCAATGAATCCGCCCGAGAGAATCAGCATTAGCGCCCATTTTTTATCAAGGCGTTCACAAACCCAGGTCCAGAAAAAAATGCTCAAGACCCCGGCGAGAAATGAAGCGCTGGCTTTCCATCCTTCCATTACAAAAGACTGTGCGAGCTGTCCGCCGCTGATGTAATAGGTATTGATGTATTGTCCCAGTGTGCTGACCACCCCCATGCCGAAAACCTGAAAGACCACAATTCCGATCAGCAACCAGAACGGTTTGATCGAAGCCGTTTCCTTGAGTCCCTTTAAAAAAGGGGTTTTTTCCTGTTTTTTGGATTCTTTTTCGTAGTACCGCTCCTTAATAAAAATGGCCGGCAGCACACCGAGGACAATGACAATGACGGACAGCCCGATGCTGACATGGCGCATTCCGTTAACAATATCGGCTTCTCCGGTGACTGGATTGGCAAACCACTTGCTGGTCGCAATGGCCAGCACCCAGCCGCCGATCAGCACGCTGCACTGCGAAAAGAAGGCGCGGACTCCGGCGATGCGGGTACGCTCGTCATAACTCGGGGTCATTTCCAGCATCAGGCTGTAATACGGCATGGCCCACACGGTAAAGCTGGTGAAAACCAGCAGGCCCAGGATGGTGACATAAACGATGATGCCGGTTTGGCCCCAGATCGTCGGCGGACGCCAGAGCAGCGGCATGAGCACACCGGTCAAAATAGCGCCGATCAGCACATAGGGTCTCCGTCGGCCCCAGCGGGTGCGGGTGTTGTCGGAAATATTGCCCATGACGAGATCGAACACCGCGTCCCACACGCGATAGACAACCAGAATAAGACCCAGAATGCCGGGACGTATGCCGTAACCGATATTAAAGACCGGCATCCAAAGCATGGAGGTGGCCAGTCCAACGGTCAGCCAGTCTACCGGTCCGCCGGCGCCATAGGCCACTTTTCGCCAGAACGGTACGCGGTCTTCAGGGGCGATATATGCTTTTGTGTTTTTCATGCGGGAGCCTTTCGTATGCCGGTTCATTTGGTGCGCAGAATTTCATACGCCATGCAGGTTTGCTGATCCGCTGCAATGGTCTGAACGGTAAACTCGATCCGGCGGCTGTCCGGATGGATTGAAAACGGGACTTCACGGATGCGCCTTCCGCTTAGATCCAGCGCGAAGATCTTAATATCTGCGGTTTTGGCTGCGTTAGGCACCGCCAGGCGTGCGGAGCCGCGGCGAACCAGCAGCGGAAGCGTGCCGTTGGCTTCCAAATTCTTCATCTCCGGATCGCTGAACCGGATGCCGGTGTTGAGTACATTGGTCAGGTGCAGCACCAGCAAACGTTTCGATTTTTCCAGAGGGAGGGAATCGATGGATCCGCAAAACACGACAGCGGGCTGATCAAATTGCGGAACGAAGTCCGTATCCATGGAGCGCGTCTGCAGGACCAGCGCAATGCTTTGCGGCGTGCTTGCCAGGAAATTCCCGGCTTTTTCAATTTCCACGGTGCTGCCGTCCTGCGCAGTGCGGTAGGCGGCCCGGGGTTGGTTGTTCAAAAAATCCGCATTCAAGCGCGCGGCGTTGCCCGCAGGTTTGTAGACGCTGCCGATGCGGTGCGTCAGACCCGGCAGGGAGGCCTTTTCAGGGAATACGGCGGGCTTCCCGTTCTGTTCAACGGCAAAGGCGCTTTCATCCGTTACCGAAAAGGTCATCTCATCCTGGAGGACCGGCAGATCGTTTCGCTGCCAGAAAAAGCCAATGATGTATTCTGAAAGCAGATTGACTGGATCGGTATTAAAATCAAATCCCCGGATAATCGGCACGTTGTTAAACCGTTCCTGGATAATGCCGTCGCTCCAGTTGAAGCGGAACAATCCGTTCCAGCCCTGAAGGGCGGCGTAAGCGCCCATCAACGGTCCGCCTTGCGCACGGTATTGATTCGGGAAGCAATAGTTGAATTCCGTGACGACAAACGGTTTGCCCGGGATCCTGGTCAGGAACAGGTTTCGGGGGACAAAAGCCAGTTCGGCAACGGCGTTTTTTTGAGGAAAACGATAGGGGAGATCGTGCGGGCCGCTGGACCAGGCCGGATGATCCCAGTAGCTGTGGTTGTCCACATAGTCGTATTGAGATCGCAGTACCGTTTGCGCCTGATAGGTTTTCCAGTTGTTTCCGCTGATAAGCGCCTTGACGTTCAGTTCTTCTTTGAGAAAGCGGCGCATCTCAAGATCGGCCGTCCGATGTCTTTCCGTCAGAAAACGGACGAACAGGCCCGGTTTTGATTTGTCATCCGGATCCAGTGATTTTTCCCCGCACCATTCGGCAAAAAGCTTCTGCGACAAGGCCGCGACGGATGGATTCTGGTTGTGGAGATCATACAGGGTATCTTCGTTGACAGGGCAGATTGAAAAAAGGGCAGGATCCTCTGCCCAGGTCATGCCGGTATACGGATTGCGGTGGGTCAAGATATCGCGGGCAAACCTTTTCCACTCTTCCATGGCTGCCGGCAGCAGCGGGACAAGCGCCTTGAAGGCCTGGAAATCATCTTCGGCGCCATAGGCTTTAAGCGCCTCCGCCTTGATCTTCCGGATAGTGAATAAATCGGTTGAAATATAAAGGCCTTCACTTCGCATGCAGCATAGCAAATAATCGAGCTGATCCAGCCGCACCCGGTCGGTCACATAATCGGCCGGGTGCCACCCTCCGGCAACCAACACGTCGTAATGGTGGATTCGTACCGCGTTGTATCCCATCTGCCGCAAACGGCGGGCCAGCGACTCCGCATCGGCCTTGGCAGGAAAATTGGCGTCAAAGCACAGGTTGACGCCGCGGAACCGAACCGCTTCGCCGGGGCGCTTTTCAAACTCAAACTCGCCTTTTTTATTGGCGATAACGGCGCCGTAGCGGCCCGCCGGCGCTTCAATCCATGCTGAAAAATCCAGTGCGCTGCCTGGTTCGATGACATGACCCTGTTCGATCGGCTGCCACTCTTCACCGGCCGCAATGGTGTGCGCGGCGAAACTGCCGACGGCCGGAAGGCACAGCATGATGGTCGCGATGAGACGGTTGGACATACAGACAAACACCTTATTTGAGATTACCAATACATTCTTACCAGAACCGACTCAACCCGTATTGATGAAACATTATCCGGCCGCCTGACCCAGGCCTCTCTGCAAAGAGAGATGAGAACCCACCTTCCGCATGGTTGAGCACCTTACATACACTCTTGCCAATGGACGCGTAATTCGATTTATATGAAACCATATCCAATTGCGGAGTGCGGAGTATGGAAAAGAAAACGAATATAACCCTGCGCGATGTGGCCGCCGCGGCCAAGGTGGGGTTGGCGACCGCCTCCCGTGCCTTGCGCAACGATCCCAAGACATCGAAGACCACCATCGCGCGCGTCAAGGCCGTGGCGGAAAAGTTGGGCTATCGTCCCGATCCCGGACTCAGTCGTCTGATTGAGCGGCGGTGGTACGGCAACCGTGCCGGCAGTGCCGCCAACCTAGGCTTCATCTACGACAGCAATAATTCCCTGGCCACCGACGCGCAGGAGGATTATGTGAAATACAAGAGCATGGCAGAGCGGCTTGGCTACACCTTGATTTCGGAGGATATCGCCGACTTTGGAACCATGGCAGGCCTCGACCGGCGGCTCAGTTCGCAAGGGATCACGGGATTGATCCTCTCGCTGTTGCCAAGCGTACCCTTCGATATCAAGCCATTGCTCGGAAAGTATGCCGCCGTGAGCCTGGGACTTTCCGCCTATGAACCCGAATGTCCGGCCATCCTGCACGATGAATTTCTATGCATGCGGACCGCCTGGAAAGTGCTCCACGAAAAAGGCTACCGGCGCATTGGTCTCATTCTGCCGGATTATCCGGAGTCGTCTTCGTCGAACCTGCGGATAGGCGCTGCGATGGTGTGCCGCCACTATGCGGCCGAGAAGGATCGTATCCCGATCCTCTTCCTCAAAGACGGTCCACAGATGGATTTCAGCAAATTCACGCATTGGATGACCAAAAACAGCCCCGAGGTGTTGCTGGCTAATACGCACGACCGCGTGGCCGAGTTTGTCGGGCACGGCCTGCGCATTCCTGAGGACATCCCATTTGCCACGAATAACCTATGGGATCCGGCGGAGTGCGGAAGGATCGCCGGATATTTCCGCGACAACCAGGATCTGTTCGCCCAGGGCGTTCAACTTCTAAACCTGATGATCCGGTCAGGAATGGTCGGCGCGAGCCGCGCACGCCTGGTGGAGCTGGTCAAGGGAGAATGGGTTGACGGCGATAGTCTGCCGTTGGCTAAAGCGTGATACTCTTCAGGCAGGGCAAGCGCGCGCTTGCCGCAGAGCCATGGGTGGCGGGTTGTTTCCGCAAAAAAAGGCCGCAACCAGCGGCCTTTCGATGCCGTTACAAATGGCCCATTACATTCTGAAGCGGCGCAGGAAAAACAGGGCTATGCATACGGTACCGACAAGCGTCAGTGTTGCGGGCTCGGGAATCGTGGTGGTAACAACGATGTTGTCAAAAAGAAGGCCATCGGTTGTTGCGCCTCCCATCACACCAAGGGAAATGGTGTTAAACTTAAACTCAGTCGAAGGAGATAGAACAGTGGAAGTTCTGCCTCTGTCGGTGTATGTCAATCCTTCCGCCCAAGCGAGATCGAAGTCGGCTTGGGAGTTTCCACTGGTGAGAATTTGACCCACTGTAAAGGTCATCGACTGTTTGGCGGTTCCATGGTTGAACGAATTGACCTTCCCTTCATTGGTGTCAGCGGTTCTTGAAAAAACGAGCGTTTGAGCTGCGCTGGATGATGGATTCAAAGCGAATCCCATGTAGTTGCCGGTAGCCGAGTCTGAAAAACGGATATCCAAGGAGGCGTTTTGTGTTGTAGGCCCGTTGAGGTAGCGATAGTCGGCTGTAAGGGAAATGGTGTCGTTCACGCCGAGTGTAACGGCCTGACTGAGAAGCGATGACGTGCGCCGATTACTTGAGATAGAGGTGATTTTGAGCGCATTCCCTGTGCCGATTCCGCCAGTGTCATCAGACGTCGTGATGCTCATTCCGGTCTCTGCAACCCAGCCCGCCACTCCGGTGGTGAAGTCGTTAGACAGTACAACCAGACTCGCCGAAGCGGTCGCTGCCATTCCTGCCGCAAGACTCATTAGCAGAGCCGCTGCTTTCAATGTATTCATTTCGAGCTCCTTTTTCTGTCTGTCTGCCATCAAAACGCCGCCTGCCTAACACGTTGAGCGGCGGCTTCAACTGAAACTGTTTGGAATAATATCCGTCTTATTTTACTGCTTTCAGGCTATCGAGCCGGAAGCTCACTTCCTGCTTGGGGGTGCCCATCGTCACCATGATTGCGCTGATTTTTGAAGGATCCAGCGGGTAGGACGGAGCTTTGGCTCTGAAATTGTTGTATCCGAAGTCGATCCGCAGCGTCATGGATTGCCCCGGGGCGATGCCGTCGTAGGCTACCGCCATGTTCCACGGCTTATCGTTGACCGAACCCGGATTGTCGGCACGGAGGGAAACCTTTTCGGGTACGGTTCCAATGTTTGTGATCTTGGCTTCGATCCCGGTGTAGCCGGTCAGATCCCAGGGGCCGACGAACTCGGCCTTGGGCCACTTTTCGGTGGTATTGAAAATAATCTTGAGCGCCTTGCCGCCTTCCACATCGACCACCTCGGTAGTGCAGCCTTTTGCGTTGATGGTTCCGGCCTTTCCGGCGTCAAACAGGATGCCGGAAACGGGGGGCTTGATGGCCACCTGGGCTTGGCTGGCAGATAGAACAAAAACGGCAGCAGCAAAAACGGCGGTAGACAACTTATTGTGCATGGCTAATCCTTATCCTTGGTTGATGTCGCTCCATTATACTCCCAGACGGAATCCATACAAACGGAATTGGCTGGAACCATATCCAGCGCATCTTCCCGGGCGTGTGAATGGCGCTGCAGCTCTGCATGGCTACGGAACGTGATGCTGGCCCGTGAAGCGCCGCATACCGGTCAGGGGCAGTAGGCATGGGAAAAAACGACCCCGCCGGCCGCAAGGCCATCGATGCGGGGAGTAACCGCAACAGGATCCCCATAGCAGCCCAGTGTGGGCTTGAGGTCGTCCACGATGATGAACAGTACATTGAGGGGCGCATTGCTTTGCGCCGCTGACCCAAGCGCCAAGGTGCATTCCAGAGCGGCAATGATCCCGAACGCCTGGCAGCCTGGTTTCATGTCGCGTCCCCGTGTCGCGGCGATCAGGGGTTCGTTCCGATCTGAAGGCGGACGAATCCGTGGGTGGTGGATGCGGTGAAAATGCGGTTCGTCACCGCCTCCATCCCGGATCCGATGGACTCGGCCGCGACCTCGGCGAAGCCGTTCGTGCCCCAACCATTGGAAACCAGGTTGTCCGTTCGTTTCAGCGTGTATTCGAGTCCGCGCGCGGCGGCATCCGTCCTGCGCCGGTACACATAGTTGATCCATTCGCCTTCACGGCTTTCAAGGGACGGGAGAACCGTGGCCGCATCGGTTGCATTGGTTGGGTCGCCGCCGAGCCCGTATTCGGCCAGATTGCTCAATCCATCGCCATCGGCGTCGTTTAGATAATTGGTCACCGCGGCATTGAGCATATAGGGCCCGGCCCAGTCGGCGAAGGTGTTGGCCGGGATTGCGACGGCCTCGGTGTAGTTGCTGTTGACCAGTATTTCATTGATCGCCGCGTTGAGGCTGGTGGCAAACCTTGTGGTGCCGTATTGGTCGAAGTGAAAAGCATCTGCCAGATCGTCGGACTCGGTCATGCGGTGGCCGTTGATCACGTAGATGCCAGGATCACCGGCGGTTCTCCGCTCGTTTACCATACGGATGATTTCATTGCGGAAGGCATCGACGGTGACTCCGTTCTCCCCGATGGGGTTCACGGTGTCGTTCACTGCGACAAGGGTGATGCAAAACAGCGGGGTACCGGGGTGGTCGGCCCGGATGTTATCGAGCAGCGCCGTGTATTTTGCCTGGAAGATGCCGAGATCGTTGGCGGTGTTCCAATCGTTGATGCCGAACAGCACCGTGATGAATTCGGGATTCAGATCCGGGAACATGGATCCCCAGTCCGGCGCGGTGGTCGCTCCGCCGACCGCGATGTTGTACACTTCCATGCCACGCGCGCGGCCGAATTTCCAGGTGTAGGTTTCGTAGCTCATGGACTGGAATCCCGCGCTCATGGTGATGGAGTCGCCAATGGCCACAAAGACCGGCCGCGCATACGGCGCGTTAGTCACCAGATGGTAGCCGTTCTCCAGCGCGAGTCCCTTGAAGGCGGTGGCATTCATGCTCGGCAGCAGGATTTCATACATCACATTGGTGCCGGGCGAATCGGAGATGATCGTGAAGACGGGGTTGGTCACGCTGCCGTCAAACTTGAACTCATCATAATCGGTCACGTTGGTTGTGCCGTTGCGATACACCGCGTACTGCGGCATCTTCAGCGCCTTTTCGGTCTCCAACGTCTGGAAGTGCGCAGTGATGGTCGGGCTGGGGGTCGTGAACCGGATTACAACACAGGAGGGGACGAGCGCCCTGTCCACGTTAAATCCTACCGATTCCTCCATCAGGGCGTCGGAGAACCGGTTGAGCTGCACGTAGCCATTGGTGTGTTTCGGGAAGAGCACGCCGTCATAGTCAATCAGCGGATGGTCGTGCGCATGGGTGATTCCTTCGGGTGGCGGATTGACGATGGGATCCATCGCCGCAAACAGGCCGTTGGCCATATCAATGGCCCCGTCCGGAAGCAGGTGGATGCCGTCGAGCAGTTGCGATGTGTTGGTGATGATCTGATCGCCGTGTACCAGATAGACCTGTGTATCGCCTGCCGATTGACGGGTTGCGACCACGTCGATGACCGCCTGCCGGAAGTCTTCTATCCGGTAGGCGTCCGAGCGGTTCGTCGCCACGTTATCGGTATACGTCGGCGTGATGCAGAAAATAGCGGCATTCGGCTGATTGGCCCGGCAGGCGGTGACCAACGCGGTCAGATTGCTCTGGTAGGTGCCGAGCGGAACATCGCCATAGCAGTCGTTGTAGCCGATTAAAACCGTAATGACATCGATCGGCGGGAACTCGGAGAGCATTTCACCGATCGGCACGGAAACCCGGGAGCCGCCGACGGCGAGATTGAGCAAATCGATGTTCAGCGCCTGCGCCAGCTTGAACGGATAGGTGCGGTGCGTATAGGACTGCTGGCCGGTTCCGTGCGTAATGGAGTCGCCCATCGCCACATACTGTTTACGGACAGGCAGCTCGTAGGGGAGCATGGAAGCGCCCTCATCGATTCGCATATCGAAGAATTCAACGTTGGCCCAGCTCGGCAGGGTGACCTCAAAAACCGAGGCGGTGCCCGGCGTGGCCGACTGGATCGTAAACACGGTCTCCGGCGTATTGGTGTCTTTTGCAAAATCGTATTCCGCGATCCGTGTGCCGTTCTCGAAGACGCCGTACCCGGCGCCGCGGTTGTTGAAATCCAGCATCCGGAACGACATCCTGATTTCATCGCTGTCGGTCTTAAACGTCAGTGTGATGCCGGTGTCTGTGCGCGCTTTCACATCGTTAAAGCCGCTCTGCGGATAGGTCAACGCCAACACAGCGTCGGAGTGGCGCTGGAACCAGACCGATCCCGCCTCGCGATGGATGTACCTTGTGCCCAGAATGGAAATATTCGGATCGTTGGGCGAGACATACACGGTCGGCTGGTTGGTGGAGAGTACCGCCAGGGATATGAAATTGGTCGATGCGCCGTACGAGCCATCGGTTCCGTAGCCTTCAACTGCGAGGGACAATGCGTCGGGGTAGACACCGGGCGGCGTTTCCGCGGCGATGGCAATCATGAACTCGTTGGTCATCAGGCTCCCGTCGCCCGAAAAGGTTTCATAGTTGACCGGCCCGGAAAGCACCGTGAACAAAGCACTGGTTGAGCTAAGGGCAACGGTAATGTTGGTGGCATCGAATCCGGTGTTTCTGATCAGCAGGGGCAGAACCGGCTGCGCGCCCGGCGCAACCTGGAATTCCGCGGAGGAAGGATCGAGCACAAAGGTGGGGGTTTCATTCAGGTCCGCCGTGGTCGAAACGGAGATATTGTCGATGAGAAGACCGTCGGTGGTGGTTCCGTTAAAACCGATGGCAAGGGTGTCAAAGCGAAACTCGGATGCCGGATCGCTGACAATGGATGTTTTCCCGCCGGAAACGGAACCGATCGGGTTGCCTGCCCAAGCGATGTCGAACTGAGCTTCGATGCTCGAACCGGTCCGCACGCGGGTAACGGTGAATGTGATGGTATTAGAAGTCGTATCATGCACGAAAGCCCCGAATTTTCCTTCGTTGGCGTCTCCGGTTCGCTTGAAGATGCATTGCGTGGAAGCGCTCGAACCGGGATTGATGGAGGTCGCCATGTAGCTGTCGTCGGAGGAGTCGATGAACCGGAAATCCAGTGCCTGCAATATGTTGGGAACCGTGGTCGCAAAGCGGTAGTCCAGGGTAACCGTAATGGCGTCGTTCTCTCCGAGGCTGATGCCTTGGCTCAACGTCTTTATGGCCCGGCGGTTGTTGGATGTCGTTGCCATGAACAAAGCATTCCCGGAACCGATGCCGGCGGAGTCGTTGGTGACGCTCAATGTTCCTCCGCCGGAAGGGAAGCTCCATCCCGCGGTGGTTCCGCCCGAAAAATCCTCCGCAAGCAGGGTGGCATCCGCATGCGACAAGGACGCCGCCAAAGCCAATGCCATCGATGCAATACCCGTTCTCTTCATAGCAGTTCCCTTCATCGAGTCGCGGTTGCCGGGTGGAGGTGCAATCCATCCAACGTCTGCACGGTCATGCAGGAACAGCCGAAATTCAATCTGGTTCGACTGGAACAATATCCCATCCAGGGCTCCCGCTTCGCCGAAACGCAGACCAGGGAAAAATAGCCGTCCGGCAGCCAAGCCGCTGTATTGGCATCTTGTATAAATTGCGTGTTTCCTAACCCGTTGCGGGCTGCGGCCTTGCCTTTGCGCCCTTGAATCGATATTTTCACATCGGTTCTGGATGGGGCTGTTCCTAACGACAGGGGAGGCGGATCATGCAAGAGCTGGTTTCAACGATCACGGCCATCTGCGCGAAATACGGCAACGACCGGGCCCGCCTGATGGATATCGTGCAGGCGGTGCAGGAGGCCCTGGGCTACGTCCCGCGCGAATCCTTCGGCCTGATTGCCCAGGAGGCGCACACCCACCGCGTGGAGGTCGAGAGCGTCGTTTCGTTCTACTCCTTCCTCTCCGACAAGCAGCAAGGCAAGGTCGTCATCCGGCTGTGCGACGACATCATCGACCGCTTCAAGGGCGCCGACGCGGTGGGGCAGGCGCTCTGCAAGTCGCTCGGCATCGGATTTGGCGAAACGACGCCGGACGGCTCCATCACCCTCGAAAAAACCCCCTGCATCGGCATGAGCGACCAGGCGCCCGCGATGATGGTCAACGACACCGTGGCCACCAACCTCTCGCCGGAAAAAATACCCGCGCTGGTGGCCCGGCTGCGGCAAAACCACGATCCGCAGACCCTGGTGGCCGAACCGGGCGACGGCAACAACGCCGATCCGCTGGTCGCCGCCATGGTCAACAACAACATCCGCGAGGCCGGGCCGGTCATCCTGGCCAACTACCGCAAAGAAGGCGGGCTGCGGAAAGCCCTCACGCAGACGCCTGCGGAGGTGATCGAGGACATCAAGACCTCGCAGTTGCGCGGCCGCGGCGGCGCCGGCTTCCTGACCGGCCTGAAGTGGGAGTTGACGCGCCAGTCCCCCGGCCCGGATAAGTATGTGCTTTGCAACGCCGACGAAGGCGAGCCGGGCACCTTCAAGGACCGCGTATTGCTCACCGAACGCGCCGACCTGGTGCTGGAGGGAATGACCGTTGCGGCCTACGCCATCGGCGCGGAGACGGGCATCATCTATTTGCGTGGCGAATACGCCTACCTGCGCGGATTCCTCGAAGACCGCATGAACCGCCGCCGCGCCGCAAACCTGCTCGGCAACAACATCCTCGGCAAGGAGGGATTCAATTTCGACGTGCGCATCCAGATGGGCGCGGGCGCCTATGTCTGCGGCGAGGAGACCTCGCTCATCAGCTCCTGCGAAGGCACGCGCGGCGACCCGACCGACCGTACGCCGTTCCCGGTCGTCAAGGGCTACATGGTCTCCCCGACCGCCGTCAACAATGTCGAAACCTACTGCTGCGCGGCGCGCATCATGGACATGGGGCCGGGCTGGTTCGCCTCCATCGGCACCGCGCGCAGCGCCGGAACCAAGCTGCTGAGCGTTTGCGGCGACTGCGACCGTCCCGGCATCTACGAGGTTCCGTTCGGCACCAAGCTCGGCGACCTGATCCGGCGCGCC
>JBGSLE010000356.1:0-3168 GCA_041740875.1 Pontiella sp.
GCCGGGAACGCGCTCCGACGCGAGGATCCAGAGCGTGGACCTCTATCCGACGATCCTGAACCTGCTGCACATTCCGCTGCCGAAGGACTATGCGATCGACGGCGAGGATTTTTCCTCCGCCCTGCGCGGGGAGCCTTGGGAGCGCAGCCGTCCCATGGTCACCTACTTTCCCCACACGGTCAATGTACACGACTGGCTGCCGCCCTCCATGGTCGTCCATGCCGGCGACTGGAAGTTGATCCGTCTTTTCCACCAGGGGGAAAACGGCGCGCACGGCTACCTGCTCTACAACCTGAAAGAGGATCTGGGCGAAACAACAAACCTGGCAGCGGCCCAGCCGGAGCGCGTGGCCGCCATGGATCGCATGATCGAGGAGTATATCCGGGAGGCGGGCGTGGTGGTGCCGATCCGCAATCCGGCGTTCGATCCGGCGAAATACCGGCCGGACCAGGTCGGCGTCCAGCGCGACCGGCCACCGGTGCCGCCAGCCGAAGTCGGGGGCAAGGCGCCGTCGGCCAAGGGAACGGAAACGCTGCGGGGCTGGATCGCCAGGGGCTCGTTGTTTGAACCGACCGCCGATGGCGCCATGCTGTTGGCCACCAAGGGCATTCCGTTCATCATGAAGGCGGGCATGGCCGTCGCGGCCCCGGCCGTTTTGGAAATCGAGCTGACCTGTTCCGGCGATGGGCAGGGCTCTGTCCAGTGGCGGACCGCCGCGGAGAAGGAATTCGATCCGGAAGCGAAGGCGGCTTTCAAGACCAGCCAGGGCAGGCAGACGGTCAAGGTGCCGCTGGGTGCGCGCGCCGGCGAGAGCATCCAGCATCTGCGCGTCTTTTTTCCCGCTGAAAAGCGTGGCGTCGTGATCCACCGCATCCGGCTGGCCGGCGAACGGGGAACAGAGGACGCCACCGACTTTGCCACGCGCGCCGTCAGCGAAAAGAATCCGCCTAACATCATCTTCGTTCTGGCCGATGACATTTCGGCGAAGGATCTGGCTGTCTACAAGCCCGACAACCCGCACGGGATCAAGCTGCCGTTTATCGAACGGATGGCGCGCGAAGGGGTGATGTTCCAGACCGCCTGGTCGACGCCGATGTGCGGGCCGTCGCGCGCCATGCTGCATACCGGCAAGTATCCCTTCAAGCAGGGCTATTTCGAAAACCAGGTGATGCCGGAGATCCATTTTTTCCGGAATCCCCGCCACCGGACGCTCGGGCCGGTCATGAAGCAGGCCGGCTACGTCAACGGCTGGTTCGGCAAGGTCCACCATGGCGGGCTGCCGGAGGAGTACGGGTTCGACGAATACTGCATTGCCCGCTGGTGGGAGGGGCATGACGGCCCCCACCAGTTCCAGGAAAAGCCAACCGATCCGGAGCACATGTACGCGGCCTCCTGGCATTGGCATCCGGGCATGGTCGCCAACGGCAAGGGGATCGCCACCACGCCGGAGGACTTCGGCCCGGAGATCGAGGTGCGGCAGATGCTGGAGTTTGTTTCCCGCCACAAGGAGAAGCCGTTTTTCATCTATTGGCCGACCGTCCTGCCGCACATGGCGCATGTGCCGGACGTGCCGATGGAACAGCCCGGCAGCTGGTATTTCCCTGATGTGCCGGAGCTGGAAGGGGACGGGAATCCCACCGGCGGGAAGGTGGCCGGATCGCTGGAGTCCAACATGCACTACCTGGATGCCAAGCTGAAGCAGATCGCCACGCACCTGGAGGCCGAAGGGTTGCTGGATAACACGCTGGTTTTCCTGGCCGCCGACAACGGTACGCCCGGATACGGCAAGAGCCGCTTCGAGTCGGAGGTTGCCCTGCGGGTGCCGTTCCTCGTCTGGGGCCCCGGCCGGGTGAAGCCGCGCGGCGCAAGCCCGGTGCTGGTTGATTTTTCGGATATCCTGCCGACGTTGGCGGAGTTGGGCGGCGCGGCCGTTCCTAGCGATGTGTGCGGCCACAGCTTGGCGTCGTACCTGGCCGGGCAGCCGTTCACCCCGCGCGACTGGATCTTCATGCAGTTCAACAATGCCCGCTGGCTGCGCGATGGCCGCTGGTTGTTGGACGGCTACGGACGCTTCTACGATTGCGGCGATGGCCGCGACGAGTCCGCCGGCTGGGGCGCGTTGGAAGAGCGCAGGCCGCTCGGTTCGGCCGGGCCGAAGAATCCGGACGTTGGCTACCGCGACGTGACCGAATCGCGAGACTCCGAGGTGGTCGCGGCCCGCAGGCGGTTCGAGCGCATCCTGGAAAAACTGCCCGGGCCGGACTACGATGATCCCGAAACCCGCGATGCCTGGAAAAGCTTCCGGAAGAGGCGGCCGCCGATCCAGGTTGTCCAACCGGACTACCTTCGAACCGACGGATAAGCAAAGGAGCAGTTGGCATGAACCGTTTTTTTGGACTGCGAAAAATAGCGCCGCTGGTGGAGGGCTACATGCTTCCGGCCGGCGCGTTCAATCCGTCGGGCGGGTGGAGCCACACCTACCGGATCTTTACGTTGGCAAGTTCGAGGCTGACCTCCCAGGGCACGCTGGCCCTCCGGCGCGTTCCGAAAAGCGGAGGGGAGTCGGAGCTGGATATCCGGATTGAACGCCCAACCCTTTCCGGCTTCTCGCACTTCACGCATGCGGAGATGAGTTGCATGGGCAACGAGCTTGCAACGCCATTGCGGTGGCGGGTAACCACCAAGATTGCCCAAAGCGAAGCGGAGCGTGGCTATCTGTTCAGCGAAATGACCAAGGAGGTCCGCTTCCAGGAGGGTGCGCTGGTCTTCACGTGCGGGACAATGGCGGAGCGGGTGGCGGTCGCCGGATTGCATACCTGCCGCTACAACCTGCTGGAGTCGCTGCAGCGGATCGTTCCCGAACACTTTTCCGGCGTTGGTTTTTCGTGCATGGACGAACTGGACGAACCGACGCCGGGGCATCGCCTGTCCTATCGCGAAACGGTTCCCGTCGCGCTGGGCAACGGAACCGTTCCGCTGCGGCTCTTCCACCATACCGGCTCGGGGCTGGTTCCGGCCGAATACTGGGTCGGCCCGCAGGGACGGTTGCTGTTCTTCGTTTCCGGCATCGAGGTGCTGGTGTTGGAAGAGGAGGACGGAGCCAAGATCGACTATCGCAAGGACGTGCAGGTTTTCAACGAGGCCGCGCAGCGGGTCGGCGCGAAGTCC
>JBGSLE010000357.1:0-8787 GCA_041740875.1 Pontiella sp.
ATCACGCTGCGCGGCCGCGTCATGGCCGTCGGCGGCGTGAAGGAAAAGGTGCTCGCCGCCGCGCGCGCCGGCATCGCCTACGTCATGCTGCCGGAAAAAAACAAGGTCGACCTCGACGAAATCCCGGACGAGGTGCGCAAAAAGCTCTCTTTCAAGACGGTCAGGAACATCGACCAGGCCCTGCGCTATGCGCTGAAGCTGTCCGAAGAGGAAAAATAAGTTAACAGCATTGCAGGTGGAAAAAATGAATAAGTTGCTGCTGGTCAGTTTTGTTTTACTTTGTGCCCTTTGTAGCTATGCGGAACCCATGTCGGGCGACGCCATCCTGGCGCTGGTCCGCGACCACCTGCCGGACGATCCGCTCACGCTCTCCGGCTCGCTGAAGGTTGCCAAAAACCGCTACGTGAAATCGAGCCTGCCCGTGGAGATGGAACTCGACTGGGGGGCGGAAACACCGCGCGCAAGCTACCGCATCGGCGAGGAAACGCTCGCCATCACCTGGCACAACAACCAGCCCCGCTATGCCTTTTCCAATCCCGCCAACACGCCGGCCTCCGCCATCCTCGACAGCGGCATCACCTGGGCCGACCTGAGTTTTTCGGTGCTCTGGTGGCCCAATGCCCGCTTGGTCAAGGAGGAGAAGAAGATCAACCGCGACTGCTACGTGGTGGACGTCCCCGTACCTGCCTCGGAAAACACCATGCGGCTATGGATCGAAAAAAAGATGGGCATGCTGCTCGAAGCGCAAACCCTCGATGCCCGGCAAAAGGAGCTCCGCTACATGAAGATCAAGAGCATCAAGAAATTGGATGGCCTGTGGGTCGCCAAGGACCTGGAGATCGACGATCGGCCGAGCGGCACCAAGACCACGCTGCAAATCAACGACCTAGAATGGAAAAACCCCATGCCCGCCTTGACCGCCTTCGACCCCGCCGAATCGGTCAACCAGCTTTCCATGGAACTTTACCAACGCCTGGCCGCCGGCCAGAAAGGCAACCTCTTCCTTTCGCCCTACAGCATCTCCAGCGCGCTGGCCATGACCTACGGCGGCGCGCGCGGGGAAACCGCCGCTCAAATGGCGTCCACCCTGCATTTTGGCGGCCCGGACGCCACCCATCCCGCCTTCGCCTACCTGCGCAACACGCTCAACGCCATCCAGGAAAACGGGCATGTGCAGCTGAACGTCGCCAATTCGCTCTGGCCGCAAAAGGAATATGCCTTCCTCCCGGAATACATTGCTTTGGCAAAGGAATTCTATGGCACGGAAATCGAGGCCGTCGATTTCAAGGCCGATACCGAAGGCGCGCGCCAAAAAATCAACACATGGGTCGAGGCCAAGACCAACGACCGCATCAAGGATTTGATCCCTGAAGGCATGCTCGACCCCGCCACCCGCCTCGTGCTGGCCAACGCCATCTACTTCAAGGGCAACTGGGCCCGCCAGTTCAAGACCGAAGCCACCCGCCCCGCCCCGTTCAACCTCGCCGACGGCTCCACCGTCGAGGTGCCGATGATGTCGCAAACCGCCGATTTCAAACTGGCGCACACCGACGATTTCCAAGCGCTGGAACTGCCCTACGAAGGCGGCGACCTCTCCATGCTCATCCTGCTGCCGCACCAACCCAACGGACTCGCCGACCTCGAACAACGCCTCGATCTCGATACGCTCTACGACCTCGAGTTCCAAGAACGGGAAACGATGCTCCAGCTGCCCAAGTTTAAGCTGGAGTGGAAATTCGAGTTGTCGAAAACCCTCGCCGCCATGGGCATGCCGCTCGCCTTTTCCGACCAAGCCGATTTTTCGGGGCTCGACGGCTCGCGTAGCCTCACCATCGGGTGCGTCATCCACCAGGCCTTTGTCGAAGTGAACGAGGAAGGCACCGAAGCCGCCGCTGCGACCGCCGTCGGCATCAAGGCAATGAGCATGCCGCCGCAGTTTGTCGCCGACCGACCCTTCCTCTTCCTCATCCGCGAAAACACCACCGGCGCGATCCTCTTCATCGGCCGCGTGATGGATCCAACCCGATGAACCCAACCGCAAAACTGCTGCTTATGCTCGGTTCCGTCAGCGGAGCCCTCGCCGTCATGGTCGGCGCGTTCGGCGCGCACGGGCTGAAGGAAAAACTGACCGAGGAGATGATGGCCATCTACAAGACCGGCGTGGAATACCACTTCTACCACACCCTCGCCCTGCTCGCCGCCGGCCTGCTGGCCCTGCATTTCAGATCCAGCCTCCTCGCCGCCAGCGGCTGGTCGTTTGTTGCGGGCATCCTGCTCTTTTCCGGCAGCCTCTACGCCCTCTCCATCAGCGGCGTCCGCATCCTCGGCGCCATCACCCCGCTGGGTGGACTCTGCTTCATCGCCGGCTGGGTTTTGCTCGCCATGGCGGTGATGAAAGCCCGGTAGGCGGATCATTCGTTCCCCGCTGCCCAACCCTGCGGGATGTGGGCGCGCTCTGCAATTCGTCCTCGTCCTCGATCCCGAACCCTAGCGACCCGAGCACGAGTACGAGTACGAGGACGATGGCCAGTCAAGTCGGCCCACACCCCTGTGCATAAAAGAATAAATCTTTTCACTTTTTCTTCACCACCGTTACCGATAGCATGCATCTGTTTTTCAGGGTTGTTGGATAGCATGCCGGACACCACAACGGAGGCTATCCGGACAAATCGTCCCGGTGTATGGGTTCGGGTCAGGCGGACTGGCCGATTACCGATGTTTGAATAGCGAAAGGTAATTGAATGAAACACATCGTCACTTCATTGATCATTCTGGCCATCTGTGGTTGCCGAACCGCGAAACATACCTGCCCCGTTGATCCTCAAACCCAAAAAGTGACCGTATCGGTCACTTCATGTGATAGAAGCGGGAATGCGCTAGATACCATCAGCGGCGAATCAATTTTAACCTTTAAGCTAGCGGTAACAAAAACCAGTGGCGTAGCAAAATCTTCTACGATTGCTCTTAATAGAAACCAATGGGCAACGTTGGACATTGATATCGACATTGCCGGCTTGGAGCAAATAGCAACACTGCAAGTCGATGATGAGGCGTTTGAAATAGACTGCTCTCCAGGATTCCACGTAAAGGTCATTGCGATTCCTCTTGATGAAAGCAGGGTTCGACTAAAAGGAGCCTATGTAGACTCTGATTTAAATGAGAGAAACCTGATGAAGCCAAAGGAAATCATGGCATTCAATCTCATCGCCGAAGCAGGGAAAACAAATACCTTGTATGAACTGGAAACAAAATTCGGACAATACAATCGAAAGATCCTTCCCAAGGCGACGAACATTGATTGATTCAGCGTTGCTTCCGCCAGTTCTGCCCCGCGATGCCGGCCCTTCGGACATTCCTGCGCACCACTAAGAGGGGGTAAGGATGGCGCGCCGAGCGATCCGTTGCGGCGCGCCCGGCGGTCGCGCCCTACCTCTCGAAAGCGATTCGTTTGCCTATTTCTTAAGCGCGGCTGGCAGGGTTTGGACGAAGGCCTTGATTTCGTCGCGGACGGCGCGGCAGCGTCGAGCGCTGCCCCTCGGCCGCGATCATGCGCGAACGGTGTAGTGCGGTCTTCCATTCCGATGGAGACCGCCTCCCATCCCCAGAACCACTTATTACAACGGAAGAAGCGGGCTCCCGCAGACGGGAAGCCCGCGCTACACCATGCGTTCGGGCCTGTAGGCCGGATCTCTCCAGCGACGCACCGCAATGGAGCATTCACCACTACTCCGCCAATGCACCCGGCAAGGTTTGGACGAAGGCCTTGATTTCGTCGCGGACGGCGCGGTAGCAGTCGAGCTGGGCCTCTTCGCTGCCGCCTTGGGCGGCGAGTTCGCGGGCCATGCGGGGCGGATCCTGGAAGCCGACGTGGATCACCTTGCAGTCGGCCGGAAACCACGGGCAGGTTTCGTGGGCGTGGTTGCAGACGGTGACGATGTAGTCGAGCTTCACGTCCTTGAATTCGTCGATGTGCTGGGATTTGTGCCCGGAAATATCGACGCCCGCCTCGGCCATGACCTTGACGGCGTTGGGATTGAGTCCGTGGGTTTCGATGCCGGCGGAGTAGGCTTCTATCACGTCGCCCTTGAGCGCGCGCGTCCAGCCTTCGGCCATTTGCGAGCGGCAGGAGTTTCCGGTGCAGAGGTAGAGCAGCTTTGTTTTTTCAGACATTGGATTTCCCTTTCAATTGAATCGAACCGGTAGGGCGTGCTGTCCCAGCGCGCCGGACGGCTGGGACAGCCGTCCCTACCCAACCATTTATTCCTTAAACCATCCGGTGGTGCGGTTGGCGAAGGCGACGAGCGCGAGCATGACGGGCACTTCGACCAGCACGCCGACGATGGTGGCGAGCGCGACGGGCGACGTGGTGCCAAACACGGCGATGGCGACGGCGACGGAGAGCTCAAAAAAGTTGGAGGCGCCGATCATGCCGGCGGGAGCGGCGACGTTGTGGGGCAGCTTGAGCGCCTTGGCGGCGAGGTAGGCGATGAAGAAGATCAGCACGGTCTGGAGCACCAGCGGCACGGCGATCAGTCCGATGTGCAGCGGGTTGTCGAGAATCACCTTGCCCTGGAAGGAAAAGATGATGACGAGCGTCAGCAGCAAACCAATGATCGTGGTGTGGTGGAACTTGGGCAGGAAGGTGTTTTGGAAATAGTCCTCGCCCTTGGTCTTGAGCAGGTGACCGCGGGTGAGCGCGCCGCCGGTCAGCGGGACCACGACGAAGAGGACGACCGAGAGGAAGAGCGTGTCCCACGGCACAAAGATATCGCTGATGCCCAGCAGGAATTTCACGATCGGCACGAAGGCCACGAGGATGATCAGGTCGTTGGTGGCGACCTGCACCACGGTGTAGGCCGGGTTGCCTTTGGTCAGATGGCTCCAGACAAAGACCATCGCCGTGCAGGGGGCCGCGCCGAGCAGCACCGCGCCGGCCAGGTAGTCCTTCGCCAACTCCGGCGGAATCAGGTTTTTGAAAACGCCGTAGAAGAACAGCCAGGCAATGCCGAACATGGTGAAGGGCTTGATCAGCCAGTTGACGACCCAGGTGATATAGAGCCCCTTCGGATTTTTGCCGACGTTCTTCACGCTCTTGAAGTCGACCTTCATCATCATCGGATAGATCATCAGCCAGATCAGGATGGCGACGGGGATCGAGACCTGCGCATATTCCAGCTTGCCGAGGAACTCCGGGATGCCCGGCAGGAATTTGCCGATCAAAATGCCCGCTACCATGCAAAGGGCGACCCAGACCGTGAGGTATTTTTCAAAGAACCCGATGCTCGTCTCTTTATTCCCGCTCATGACATTTCCTTTGGTTTGAACTTATTTAGGACAGCAACCCGCGCCGCGCTGCATCCGGCAAAGATCCTCGCGGCCGAGCGCCGCAATCTTCTCCAAGGTTGCGGCATCGCTACGGAACTGCGCCGACCCCGCGCAGGTTGTTTCTACCCAGCCGATGACCGCCTCGGTTTCAGCCGGCGGCGCGAGGCGGAAATGGATCCAGCGCCCCTCCTTTCGGCTTTCGAGCAGGCCGGCGTGTTGCAAAAGGCTGAGGTGGCGCGAGGCCGTCGCGCCGGTCACTTGCAGCAGTTCGGTGATTTCGCAGGCGCACAGCTCGTCGTACCGCCGCAGCGCCGCCACGATGCGCAGCCGGTTGAGGTCCGCGAGCGCCTTGAGGATGGCGAGGGTCTGTTCCATGCCCGCATTTATATTTAGTTGTTTAGCTAAATGTCAAATGATTCTTCGGGTAAGTTGCGCCGGCCGCCTGGGCGGCGCCCGGTTCTGCGGCGAAAGGGGCGGAAACGGGTTGAACCCGCGGCGGGGCACCGATAAGGTCGCCGGCTGTTTTTAACCGATGGAACCTGGCTATGGCATTTGAAGTGGAAATCGCAAGGCGGCGGACGATCGCGATCATTTCGCACCCGGACGCCGGCAAGACGACGCTGACGGAAAAGCTGCTGCTCTATGGCGGCGCACTCCAGCTCGCCGGCTCCGTGACGGCGCGCAAGAACCAGCGCTCGACCACCTCCGACTGGATGGAGCTGGAAAAGCAGCGCGGCATCTCCGTCACCTCCACCGTGCTCCAGTTCGACTACCGCGGGTGCTGCGTCAACCTGCTCGACACCCCCGGCCACCGCGACTTTTCCGAGGACACCTACCGCGTACTGATGGCGGTCGATGCCGTGGTGATGGTGATCGACGCCGCCAAGGGGATCGAAAGCCAGACGCGCAAGCTTTTCGAGATCTGCCGCATGCGCGGCATCCCGATCTTCACCTTCATGAACAAGCTCGACCGCCCGTCGCGCAGCCCGCTCTCCCTGCTCGACGAGTTGGAAAGCACCCTCCAGCTGCGCGTCAGCGCGGTCAACTGGCCGATGGGCGACGGCGCCGATTTCAAGGGCGTCTACGACCGGCTGACCCGGCAGGCCCACTTTTTCGAGCGCACCGCCCACGGCGCCTACCGCTCACCCGTCGCCTTGCATTCCGTGACCGACCCGCAGGTGCGCGAACAATTGCCGGAAACGGTCTACCGCAGCCTCGTCGAAGAACTCGAAATGCTCGACGCCGCCGGCGAGCCCTTCGACCTGCCCGAGGTGCAGGCCGGCGAGCTCAGCCCCGTCTACTTCGGCAGCGCGATCAACAACTTTGGCGTACACCTCCTGCTCGACGCCATCATCGACCACGCTCCCGCCCCGCAGGCGCGCCACTCCGGCACCACCATCATCCCGCCCGAACATCCCGGCTTTTCCGGCTTCATCTTCAAGATACAGTCCAACATGGATCCGAAGCACCGCGACCAGATCGCCTTCCTGCGCATCTGCTCGGGCCGCTTCACGCGCGACATGCGCGCCACCCACTCGCGCACGGGCGAGCAAATCCGCCTCTCCAGCTCGCACCGGGTTTTCGCCACGGTGCGCGAAACGGTCGATACCGCCTACGCCGGCGACGTGATCGGCCTTGTCGGCCACTCCGGTTTCGGCATCGGCGACACGCTGACCGAAGATCCAGCGATCCTGTACGACGAAATGCCGACCTTCTCCCCTGAGCATTTTGCGACGCTGCACAACCCGGTGCCCGCGCAATACAAGCGTTTCCAGGCCGGCTCGCGCCACCTGCTCCAGGAAGGCGCCTTGCAGTCGTTCCACTTCCCGGCCGCCAGCTTTTCCGCGCCCATGCTCGGCGCGGTCGGCATGCTCCAGTTCGACGTCTTCAAGCACCGCATGGAAAACGAATACGGCGCCGAGGTGCGGCTCGACCCCACCCCCTTCAAGGTCGTCCGCTGGGTGGACGAATCCGACGGCACGGAAACGGTTCCGGAAGCCATGCTGCTGCCGCCGGGATGCCGGCTGGCCTACGACGCGTCCGAGCGCAAGGTGCTCTTCTTCGACTCCGAATGGGGCGAGAAATATTTCCGCGAACGCCACCCGAAAATTCGCCTGCTCGATGTGCCCAAGCGTCCGCATCCGGCGCATTAGTCAGGGCGCGGTGTAGATCATGTAGAGCCCGCCGAACAGGACGAGGACGCCGCAGACTTTCTTGAGGAGGAATGCGCCTTTGGATTTTTCGTTCCAGTTGAGGTAGCGCTGGACGACCTCCGTGAAGGTGCCTGCCAGCACGATGACCGAACAGTGGCCGATGCCGTAGAGCAGCAAAAGGGTTCCCGCATAGACCGGTTGCTCCGCGCCTGCCTTGAAAACGATGGCGAGCATCGGTGCCATGTAGGCGAAGGTGCAGGGACCGAGCGCAATGCCGAACACCAGCCCGAGAACGAAAGCCGCCAGCGGCCCGCGTTTTTTCATCTTCACCTGTCCCGGCCCGCTGCCCGGCATGGGAATCACACCCAGCAGATGCAGGCCGATGACAAAGAAGATCAGCGCGATCGCATAGTTTCCGTAGCGGCCGACGTCGCCCATCATGCGCCCCGCCAGCGCGGTAATGATGCCGACGAGCGCAATGGTGACGAGGATGCCCAGCGAGAAGAGCAGCGAGATGAAAAAGGCGCGCCGGGTGGAGATGCGCCCCTGCTCGTCGATGAAGCCAACGATCAGCGGAATGCTGGCCAGGTGGCAGGGGCTTAGGACGATGCTCAGGATGCCCCAGGCCAATGCGGCGGCGAGCGCAACCAGCGGCGAGCCTTCCACGGCATGGGTCAAATTATTGAAGATTTGTTCCATGGGATCTCCTGCGTATGCGTAGCCATGCTTCGATATTCGCTATTCGTTGGTCTGCGGTTCGCCGCCAAAGGCGTATCCCAGCTCCTGCCACTTGGCGAGGATGTCCTCTTTGGAGAAGTAGCCTTCGTGGCGAAAGAGCTCGGTGCCATCGGCGCTGTAGAGGATTTGGGTCGGGATGATGCGGATGCCGTACTGCCCGCCCGCGCCTTCGTTTTCCCAGACATCGATGAAGACCGTCTCGAAACGGTCGGCATAGTTGGCTTTCAGCTCGTCGAGCGCGGGCTTCATCATTTTGCACGGCACGCATTTGCCGGCGCCCAGATCGACCAGCCGCGGCAACGCCTGCCGGGCGACAGGCGCACCGGCGGGAGCTGCGGTAGCTGTTTCGGTTGGAGGCAGTAGGCAAACGCCGCCGGCGCAGCCGGGACGATCAATGCTGCCAGGATAAAGATTATCGCGCGCTTCATTTTCCTTCTTCCTGCCATGGCGCATTCCAGCGCAGCATAAGATTTACCAGGCCCAGGAGGGTAACCCCTGCGCCTACCGTGACCAGTATCCAGAGATGCGAGAACCGCTCGGCAAGAAAGCTGCTCAAAAGCATGAACAAAAG
>JBGSLE010000358.1:0-1845 GCA_041740875.1 Pontiella sp.
ACCACGCCGCCGATGCCGGCGATGGCGGATTCGACGGCCTTGTCGGCGCACTCCTTGATGAGCTGGAGGTCGGCCTCGTTGGAGGCGGCGGCGCGGGCGAAGTAGCCGGATTTCTGCACGAGCACCTTTTCGGCGTTGAGCAGCTTGGCGAACTGGTTGCCGAACCATTTGCCGGGGTTGACGGCGTCGAGCTTGACGTGCCCGAAGGCGTCGCGCGGGACGGTTTCGCCGGAGGCTTCCATCTCTTTGACGATGGCTTCGACGCCAGCGCCTTCGGAGATGAAGATGTTGACGTTGTCGACGGTGTCCATGACCTGCTTGAGGCGCTGGGCTTCGGCGGCGAGGTCGATGGCCATTTCGGGAACGAAGACCGCATGGACGTCCTTGCGCTCCTTGGAGAGGCCGATGCTGGGCAGGAAGTCGAGTTCTTCGAGGCGGTCGTGGTAGACCTTGGCGGTGTAGGCGGTGAGCCAGCCGCAGTTGCGGCCCATGACTTCGTGGATGATGAGCATGCGCGGGTTGGCGTTGTGCTCGGAGACGACGTTCTCGAAGTATTTCGCCCCCTCTTCGGCGGCGGTCCAGGCGCCGAGGGACTGCCGGATCGGGTAGACGTCGTTGTCGATGGTCTTGGGCAGGCCGACGACGATGAGCTGGTAGTTGTTGGCGGCGAGGTACGCGGCGAGGTCGGCGGCGGTGGTGTTGGTGTCGTCGCCCCCGATGGTGTGGAGGACGTCGATGCCGTCCTTGACGAGCTGGCTGGCCGCGACTTCGAGCGGGTTCTGCCCGGGTTGGACGAGGCCGCGCTTTTCGCAGTCCTTGACGTTGGTGAGCTTGACGCGGGAGTTGCCGATGGGGCTGCCGCCGTGCTTGTAGAGGATGGCGGCGTGCGTGCGGATTTCGGGGGTGACGGCGATGGATTCGCCCTTGAGCAAGCCCTTGTAGCCGCCGACGTAGGCGATGATTTCGGTTTTCGGGGAAACCTCGGTGTAGCGCTCGATCAGGCGTCCGATCGCGGTGGAAAGGCAGGGGGCGAGCCCGCCGGCGGTCAACAGGGCGACTTTCTTAACGGCCATGGGTATTCCTTTCGGTTGAAACGGTTAAAAAACGAAGCGCCAGATAATGGGAACCAAGCCCGAAAACGCAAGCGGGAAAGCCCCGCAAAAAACGCGCGGGCGGATTGCGGGGTTGATGCAGCGGTCGGTTTGGTGTATTCGACTAGTCGTTTGCAACGGAAGAGGGGTCATGGCCGATTTGTTCATCGTCAAGGAGCGGTTGAAGTTTTCGCTCAAGCTGGTCGGGGCTTTGGTGGTCGCCGGGTTGCTGGCCACCTGGTATTTCCACGGCCACGGAGGCGAGGGGAGCGACCGGAGTCCGTTCTATCTCGCGGCGGCGGCGACCGGTGCGCTGGCGCTGGGCTGGCTGGGGGTGCTGGTCTACTTTCTCTTCGCGCTGCGCCCGGCAAACCCGTCCGGCCATCTGACCGATCGCTTCGACGCCCTGCCGTGGTGGGGGATCAAGATTTTGGCGCTGGTGCTCTTCATCGGGATCCTCGGCGCCGTGCTGGCCCGCTATTCCACGCATTCGGAAGATGTGTTTTCCCTCTTGCGGCATGGCCATTTGGAGCAGTTGGAGGAGCGCATCGCGGCCCATCCGGCCTTGCTGGAAAACCCGGAGTCGAAGGGCGGGCCGACGCTGGCCCAGGTGGCGTTCCGCGAAAACCGGCCGGAGGTGCTCGGGCGGTTGCTTGCGCTGGGGGCCGATCCGGGCCGGCTGGATCCCTCGGGCCGGGATCCTGTTGTCGCCAGCCTTAAAAACCCGCCCATGCTCGAGGTGCTGCTGGCGGCC
>JBGSLE010000359.1:0-3205 GCA_041740875.1 Pontiella sp.
TGTCCGGCGCGGACGGGTTCTTCAGCAAGGCCGACTTCGACTTTGGCGGCGACCAGGTGTTCAGCAACCTGTTTGTCCACCTCCAGAACAACAGCGGGCTGGATGGCATCTATCTGGGTACGGGGTATGCCGATGTCCTGCCCCAGGGTTCGGTGCTGGTCGAGGATCATTTTCCGACGGCGACCAATACGCTCAACAATCTACCGGGCTGGAAGGCCTTCCAGCGGTTCCAAGATGTGACCGCCATCGGCACGAGCAGCGAGCTGCTGACCGGCGGCCTTTCCTATGGATCCACCGTAGGCGGACTCAACGGCCTGAAGCCCCAGGCACAGGATGGCTATGTACACAACGATGCCCCCACCAATGGAAACCGCTTCCAGCGGCCGCTCGGTGCGCCGATCGCCTTTTCCGAAGGCACCACGCTTTATTTCAGCGCCCTGGTCAAGGGAACCAAGCGGGCCAATTTCGGGCTGGGCAAGGCGGCAGCCGGAACGGCGTTCCCCGAAACCCTGGTTTCGGTCGGCGTCAACCCCCAGATGAGCAACACGCTGGAGTTGAACATGGCCGAGCGGTTCAGTGCCTCGGTGTGGCTGGGATCGACCAACACGATGCAATCCGGCATCTCCAATGCGGTGGCGGTGGCCAACGAAGCGAATGCGCAGCGCTGGATGGTCGGCCGGCTGGTCAACAACGTCGGCGCGGCCGATGAAATCAGCTACCACGTCGTCAACCTAGCCAGCAACGTCGTGGTGCCGGCCACCTGGACCGCATCCGCCTTGTCCGGCGCGGACGGGTTCTTCAGCAAGGCCGACTTCGACTTTGGCGGCGACCAGGTGTTCAGCAACCTGTTCCTCCATCTGCAGAACAACAGCGGGCTGGATGAAATCTACTTCGGCCCGGCGTATGCGGATGTCGTGTTCCCGCCGGGTTCGGCTAGCACCTATGGCGCCTGGGCGGAGAGCTACGACCTGGTTGGCGGGCCGACGGACGACGACGACGACGACGGGCTGGCGAACCTCTACGAATACGCGGTGGGCGGCAACCCGACCAATACGGCCGACACGGGCATCGGCATCCAGCAGCGGTTGACGGCCAGCGGGGGGACGAACTGGCTCGAATACATCTATCCGCGCCTGTCGGATCCCGGCAGCGGCATCGCATACTGGCTGATCCAAAACACCGACCTGGTCTACGGCGCCTGGACCAACGGCGTCTATGTGGAAACGGGCGCGGCGGATCTCGGCAACGGCTTCGAGGCCGTCACCAACCGCTTCGGCACCGCGGAAGGCAAGAAATTCATCCGCTTGCAGGTCGAGGCCGATTGACCGCGCGGCGCTTCCGGGTTCCTTGAAGGAGGCGGTCAGGGATTTTTGGATATGTCTTATGTTGTTTCGGATATTCCTTCCGCGGCGGCGTTGGTGGATAGTGTCGCGGTTAACCAGGTGGCCTGTTGAGCGGCGACCATAGGAAGGAAGATATGAATACAGCATCCCTGACCCGCCTCTCGCGAGGAATGTCGCTCGCCGCCCTGCTGGCCACCACGGCCTGCCGGACCCCCGTCCGCGAATCCGTCTACACCAACCCCGTATGGGATGGATACCTGGCCGATCCCGCCGTGCTGGAGTGGCAGGGCGGGTGGTATGCCTACGGAACAGGGCGCGACAAGGAGTCCGGCCGCCAGTTCCCCATCCTTCATTCCAAGGATTTCCTAAACTGGACGCATGTCGGCTACGCGCTGGATGCAAAAGAGGGCGCCGTGTTCAAAGAATACTGGGCGCCCGAAGTGGTCGAGCGCGACGGAACCTTCTACCTCTACTATGCGGGCAACCGCCGCATGCGCGTCGCCAAAAGCGATTCCCCGCTGGGGCCGTTCAAGGATTGCGGCGTCAGCCTCTTCCCCCAATGGGAGTTTTCCATCGACGGCCATCCCTTCCGGGATCCGGACACGGGCGAGTGGTACCTGTTCTTCGCCCGCGACTTCCTGGACGTTGACCGCGTGGGGACCGGCCTCGCGGTGGTCCGGCTGGGCGACGACATGGTTTCGGTCGAAGGGCCCGTCGAGACGGTGCTGACGGCCTTCGCCGACTGGCAGGTCTACGAACGCAACCGCACGATGTACGGCCAGGTCTACGACTGGCATACCGTCGAGGGGCCGTGGGTCGTCAAGCGCGGCGGGCAGTTCGTCCTTTTCTACGCCGCCTCCAATTGGCAGACCGCCAACTATGGCGTCGGGTTTGCAACCGCCGACCACCCGCTGGGCCCGTGGAAGGACGGAGGCAACACCGACGGCCCCAAGGTGCTTTGCGGCAACGGGACCGACCTGACCGGCCCCGGGCACAACTCGGTTGTCCAGCATGCCGTGGGCGATACCGACTTCATCGTGTACCACTCGTGGGACGCCGCGAAAACCAAGCGCGTGATGTGCATCGATCCCCTTGAATGGACGGCCGACGGCCCGCGCGCCGTGAACCCCTCGTTTGGGGAAAAGAGCGTGAAGCACTGAAGTCCGGGGTTGATGAAAAAAAGGAACACACGATGAAGCGAACGATTGCGGGATTGTTTTCGATGCTGGCGCTCGGCGGGGCGTGGGCGGCCGAGCGGCCAAACATTGTATTGATCCTGGCCGACGACCTCGGCTATTCGGACATCGGCCCTTACGGCGGGGAGGTTAAGACGCCCAACCTCCAGCACCTGGCCGACACCGGATTGCGGTTCCGCAATTTCTACAACGGGGCGCGTTGCTGCCCCACGCGCGCCTCGCTGCTGACGGGCCTCTATGCGCAGCAGGCGGGCATCGGCCACATGACCAGCGAGGACGAACGCCAAAACTTCGACTATGGCTATCCGTCCTACCAAGGCTACCTGAACCGCAACTGCCTGACCCTCGGCGAGGCCCTGGGGCGGGCGGGCTACCGCACCTTGCTCTCCGGCAAGTGGCACGTCGGCACCTTCCGCGGCATGTGGCCGCGCGACCGCGGCTTCGACCGCTTTTATGGTTTGATCCGCGGCGCAAGCAACTTTTACCAGCCCGAGCCCGACAAGATGCTGACACTCGACGACACGCCGGTGCAGATGCCCGTGCCGGACGGCTACTACACGACGGACGCCTTCACCGACCATGCCATCGAATTCATGGACGAGGCGGTCGCCAAGCATGCCGGCCAGCCGTTTTTCCTCTACCTCTCCTACACCTCGCCGCACTGGC
>JBGSLE010000360.1:0-4606 GCA_041740875.1 Pontiella sp.
CATGGCCTCCACGACGCCGATGCCGCCGGACGACCATTGCTGGATGAGGTGGAGGTAGCGGTAGTCGTCCTCCTCCAGGCGCGGATGCCGCAGCGCCGGCCACGCCGCCAGTCCCACGACCACGGCGCAGAGCAAGCCGCCGCACAAAAGGGCATGGGTTCGAACCCGGTTCATGATATTCCGATGCATGGGGCGCGATGTTATACCAGCGGGCAAATGGAACTCACGGAAAATCACCGGCGTCGGGCGGCAATAAAAAGCGGGGCTTGTTTGTCTTTGTCTGGCACCCGCAAACCGGGCATATTCCCATCCGTCGCATGAAAAAGACCAATAAAACCAAAGCGGGATTGACCTTGATCGAGGTGCTCATCGCCCTGGTCATCCTCAGCGTCGGCGTCTCCTCGATGATGGTGGCGATGTCGCGCTGCCTCGCCGTCGTCCGCACCGCCCGCAACCGCTCGGTCGCCCATGAACTGATCCGGCGCGTCGACATCGAAAACCCGATCGAACGCAAGGATATCGAGGAGGGCTCCGAATCGGGCGAATTCAAGGATACCGCAGGCTACGTCTGGTTCCGCGACATCTTGATGGTCGACGAGGAGGAGCGGCCCGGCCTTTTCCTGGTGACCACCCGCGTGCAGTGGTCGGAGCACGGGCGCGATGCGTTCGAGGAGAGCACCACCTACATCTACGCCCCCGAAGCCGAAAGCGTAACCAGCGAAGTCAAGGGGACGCCGTGAACCACGCGCAGCAAAAAACGACCCGGCGGAGGCAGGCCTTCACCCTGCTGGAGCTGATGGTGGCGATGGTCATCCTCGTCATTGCCATGTCGATCTCCTTCGAGGCCTTCAGCGGAACAGTCCGCGGCTGGAAGCGCGGCACGGAGGTGGTCGACGGCATCAAGCATGGCGATTTTGCGATGACCCAGCTGTCGGCGGCGCTCAACTCCACCATCTATTTCTTCAACCCGCGCAAGACCTACGCCTTCACGGTGGAAAAGGGCAACACCGGCGGCCTTCCAACCGACACGATCAGCTTCGTCACGGCCAGCGGCGCCTTCATGCCGGCCCAGTCGCCTTTCGCCACCGGCCCGCACCGGTTGAAGCTGTTCGTCGAGGACGACGAACGCGGCGACCCGGCCCTTTTCGCCATGGCGCTGCCTGCCATTGCCGACGACGAGGAGTACGAGGACGAATACGACGCCGACCCCATCCTGGTCTCCCGCTCCATCTCCGGATTGGAAATCCTTTTCTGGGACAAGGAAACCGAGGATTGGACGGAGGATTGGGAAAAGGAAAACGCCGTCCCCGAGCGCATCCTGATCTCCCTCTTCATCGCCTCGGACGACGAGGACGAGGAGCCCATCGTCTTCACGCGGACCCTCGAAATCCCGGTCTACGGCTCCGTCGCGGCGCGCCTTTCCGGCCCGTCCGCCGGTGCGCAGGCAGCCAGTCCGACCCCCAACCAAAACCCGTCCGGGCAAAAACCCATCGTCATCACGGCGCCGAAACCATGAGCAGCCAACCCCATCCTCCACCCCGCCGCAAGGAAGGCGCCGCGCTGCTCGTCTCGCTGTGGGTGCTCATCATCCTTTCCCTGATCGTGGGCTCCTTCGCCTTCGAGGTGCAACTCGAAGGGATGCTCGTGTCGCACAAGCGCAAGAAGTTCAATGCCGAGCGGCTGGCGCGGTCGGGCATCGAATACGCCCGGGCCATCCTCGACCAGCGCGACAAGGCCAAGGAGCTGGAAATCGAGGACATGCCCGAAGACAAGGACGGCTTCATGCAGGCGGCGCTCTACGCCAAACGCGGGCTCTCCACCTCCTCCACCATCCAGCTGGGCGATGGCTCCTTCGAGGTCACCCTCGAATCCGCCGAGGCCGGCCGCAACGTCAACCTGCTCACGCGCGAACAATGGATCGACATCTTCGAATTCGCCAACGTCCCCTCCACCGAATGGGACGCCATGATCGACTGCCTGGCCGACTGGATCGACGAAAGCGACGAACACGGGCTGAACGGGGCCGAATCGGACGACCCGTTCTACCAGGAGCTCGGCTACCCCGTGAAAAACGGCCCGCTCGACAGCGTCGAGGAGCTGCTGCTCATCAAGAACTGGGGCCCTGACATCCTCTACGGCAAAGAGGCCGACGAGGAGAGCGACGCCATCTACGGCATCGCCGAAATCCTGACGGTGTGGGGCGACGGCAAGGTGAACCTGAACACGGCCAGCGCCGACCTGCTGCTGAGCTACGCCGAATACGAGGATTGGGAGCTCGAAAGCGTCATGGAGGCACGCAAGGGCCTTGACGGCGAGGACGGCACGCTGGACGACGGCATCAAGAGCCTCAACGAGGTCGGGGCCGATGCGAACAAATTTAAATTGCAAAGCGATTACGTGAAGGTAACTTCTGTCGGAGAGATCTTCGGCAACCGCTACCAAATCGAATGCATCTTCCTTGCGAAGGGCAAGGATTCGGTGGTGGTCTACTGGAACGAAGGACCGGTCAAGGACAATGCGAATACGCGATAAGATCATAACCGCCGCCTGCCGCGATCGCGACGGCATCGAGTGGACCTCGCTGAGGATCAAGCAGGATGGCCCTGAGCCCGCCGGGCAGTCCTCGCTGGCCTTTCCGTTGCCCGATGTGGCCTCTCCTGATGTCTTGGACTCGCTCGAACTCCCCGCGGAACTCGCCGAGCACCTCAAGGGCGACATCACCGTGGCCCTGCGCACTTCCGAGCTGTTGATGCGCACCATGGAGTTCCCCGCCGCCGACGACCAGGAAATCGCCGAAATGACCGGGTTCCAGATCGACAAGGTTTCCCCCTTCCCGATCGACCAGATGGCGCTCGCGCACGAACTCCTCGAACGGACCACGGACCGGGTGCTGGTGCTGATGGCGGCCGCCAAGCACGAAGCCATCGATGCGATCGGCGACATCTTCGAGAAAAAGGGCGTCCGCATCCATAGCATCGATGCGCGCATCCTCGGCTGGCTACGCCTCGTCCGCGATGCCGGCGAACTGCCGGAAGAGGATTGCCACGTGCTGATCGTCGACGACGGCCTCGACTTTTCGCTGGTCATCCTGATGAACGGAAAACCCATGGCGTTCCGTTCGCTGCATGCCCACCTCGGCGAAATGAACGTCGTCGACGACCTCTCCAGAGACATCAGCTACACCCTCACCACGCTCGACTCCGAGCACGAGCTTCCTGCTCCCTCCGCCGTCGCCATCTGGTCCTTCGACAACGTGCCGCCCGCCCTGCAAGCCAAGCTTTCCGGCGTATGCGGCGTTCCCGTCCGGTGCCACGACCTCGGCGGCCTGCCGCCGCTCTCCGAGGGCATCCTCCGCCGGACGATGGACGGCGGCAGCCACATCGAACTCATTCCCCGCGAATGGATCGAGCACGAGAAATGGAAGCAGCTGAGCAGGAAATACACGCGGATCGCGGCCGGCATCGCCGCCGTTTGGCTGGTGGTATCCCTCGCCTTCTTCGGCGTCTTCAAGGCCCGCGACATCAAGCTGGCCGCCGTGCAAAAACAGGCCGATGCCATCGCCCCCGTCGCGAACCAGGCGATAGAAAACCGGCAAAAGCTCAAGGCGCTGAAGGTCTATACGGACCGGTCCGACTCCGCCCTCGAATGCCTCCGCGAGGTGGTGCGCGTGCTCCCCGTCGGCGACATCGAGTTCAACTCCTACAACTATACCAAGGGCAAGGGCGTCACCCTCCGCGGCACCGCCGCGAGCGACGATGCCGTCTACGAATTTTTCAAGGCCCTGTCGGATTCGAAACTCTTCAAGCAGCTCAAGGACCAGTCGGTCAACACGAAGACCTCCAAGGGCATCCGCCGCGCCGTCTTTTCCGTGACGCTCGAAATGCCCGCCACGGAGGAAACGCCATGAAGATCACCCAGCGCGAACTGATCCTGGGCGCCGCCACGTTGGCCTGCGTGCTGGCGGGATTGACGTGGTACGCCGTCGACCGCAAGACCGACGAATGGCAGGCCAAGAAGTCGGAGATCGAACGGCTCCGCCAGCAAGTCAGCCTGCACCAGAACGCCATCAAGATGCAGGAAACGTGGCGGGCCGAGCTGGAAACGCTCCAGCGCGACCTGCGCGTCTTCAACGCCGACGGCCGTTCGGTCGCGCCGGAATTGATGCAAACGATCAAGGCGGTCTCCAGCAAGCACGGCCTCGACATCACGCGCAACCAACCCTACAACGAAAAGCCCACCGGCGACCTTTTCGAGCTGGGCATCAACTGCACCTGGGAAGGTTCGATCGGCGCGATGGTCGGCTTCCTGGCCGAACTCCAGCAGCAGGGCGTCCGCTACGATGTCCGCTCCCTCACCGTCACCCCGGCGGGCAACGATTCAAGCAAGCTCAAGGGCAACATGGTCATCCACTGCGCCTATACCCGCAAGCCCGGCGGATCCGCAAAAACCGAATGAACCTCGAAGCCATCCCCACCGGCCCCTTCCAGGAAATCTGCTACCTCGCCTGGGGCGATGCGCGGCAGGCCATCGTCATCGACCCCGGCCACGACGCGGAAACCATCGCCGAAACCCTGCGCGACCTCGGGCTGGGCGTAGCGGCCTACGT
>JBGSLE010000361.1:0-3956 GCA_041740875.1 Pontiella sp.
GGTGGTGGAGCACATCGCCCATGTCGAACCGATCCAGATGGTGAAGCTGCAGGCCCAGGTGGAGGGGATCATCGAACAGGTGCATTTCAAAGAGGGTAGCCAAGTCAAAAGAGGCGACCTTCTTTTCACCATCGATCCGGCCCCCTACCAGGCGCGCGTCGCCCAGCGGAAGGCGGAACTGGCGCAGGCGCAGGCCGGCCTGGACCGCTCGGAAAAATACCTATCCATGCTCAATGCCGCCGACAACCGCAGCGTCTCCAAGTCGGATCTCGACAGCGCGGAGGCCGGGGTTTCCTCGGGCCGGGCCCTGCTCCAGAAGGCCCAGGCGGAACTGCAGCAGGCGGAGATTGATTTGGGCTATACCCGGATCGCCTCGCCGATCGACGGCCGCATCGGGCGGGCGCTCATCACGGGCGGCAACCTGGTCGGACCGGCTTCGGGCACGTTGGCGACCGTCGTCCAGACCGATCCCGTGCGCATCGTGTTTGCGCTGCCCGACGCGGAATACCTCACCGCGCTCGAAAAGATCGGGCGCGAGGCCGGAACCCTTCCGCAGGTCCGGGTGCGCCTGGCGAATGGCTCGGAACTCCCCGGGGAAGGAGAGCTTGATTTCGACGACAACCAGATGGATCCGGGCACCGGAACCATCGCGGTCCGCATGCGGTTTGCGAATCCCGACCGCCTGCTGGTGGCGAACAACTTCGTGACTGCGCTGATCCAGGAGCGCGATGCCCCTCAACGGGTGGTGCTGCCGGTGGAAGCCATTCTGCGCGATGGCGACGGCACCTATGTCTGGGTGCTCAAGGAGGACGATACGGCGGCACAGGTCCGCATCGTCCTCGGCCAGGTCATCGGTTCGCGGCAGATTATCGAGTCCGGCCTGGATGGCGGAGAGCGCGTGGTGGTCTCCGGCACGCAGAAAGTCCGGCCCGGCGTGGCGTTGTCGCCCCAGAACCGCCCGAACCTTTAATGAACGGTGGAAAAGCACAATGAACAACCAGCCTCTGAAAAAATTCAACTTTTCCAGCGTATTCATCGCCCGTCCGCGGTTCGCCGGCGTCATTTCGATCGTGCTGGCGCTGGCCGGCCTGCTGGCCATCTTTACCTTGCCGATCGCGCAGTATCCGCAGATCACGCCGCCGCAGGTGACGGTCTCGACCTCGTATCCCGGCGCCAATGCGGAAGTACTGGCCACCACCGTGGCCGCGCCCATCGAGCAGGCGGTGAACGGCGTCGACAACATGCTCTACATGGAATCCTCCTCCGACGCGAGCGGCGGCTACCAGTTGACCGTGACCTTTGCGATCGGAACCGATCCCGACATTGCCCAGGTGCAGGTTCAGAATCGCGTCCAGCGCGCCACGCCGCTGCTGCCGACCGAAGTGGTGCAGCAGGGGGTCAACGTGCAGACCGAGGCGTCGGACATGCTGGGATTCATCGTCCTGATATCGCCCGAAGGCACGCACGACCGGCTCTTCATGAGCAACTATACCTACGACTACATCCAGCCTGCGCTCGAACGCCTGCCGGGCGTCAGCAGCGTGACGGTCTTCGGCTCGCGCTACAGCATGCGCGTATGGCTGGACTCCGACCGCATTTCCGCGCTGGGCATGAGCGTCGACGAAGTCCTGACGGCCATCCGCCAGCAAAACATCCAGGCTTCGCCGGGATCGGTCGGTTCCGTTCCCAATGATAGCCCGTCGCGCATGGTCTATGCCCTGCAAGCCAAGGGCCGCCTGACGGATGCGGTCGATTTCGAAAACATCGTGGTCCGGGCCGATGGTGCCAAAATCGTGCGGCTGAAAGATGTGGCCCGCGTCGAGCTGGGCGCCGATAGCTACGGGCACGATGCGCAATACAATGGCGGAACCGCCGTCGGCATGTTCATGACGCGCACCTCCGGCTCCAACGCATTGGACACCATGAACCAGATCCGGGCGGAGCTGAAGGAGCTGGAAAAGCGGTTTCCGGACGACTTGAAAGCCGTGCTTCCCTACGACGCCACCCAGTATGTCCGCACCAGCATCAACGAAATCGTCGCCACGCTGCTCATCACCTTCGTGCTGGTGGTGCTGGTCTGCTACCTCTTCCTGCAGGACTGGCGGGCCACGCTTATTCCGCTGCTGGCGATACCCGTTTCACTACTGGCCACCTTTGCCGTGCTGATGGTCCTGGGTTACACGATCAACACCTTGACGCTCTTTGCCCTGATCTTGGCGATCGGGATCGTGGTCGACGATGCGATCGTGGTGGTTGAACGCGTGCTGTACCTGATGGAAACCGAAGGGCTCGACCAGAAGACGGCCGCCTACCGGGCCATGGAGGATGTTTCGGGCGCGGTCATTGCAACCACCCTCGTGCTGCTCGCCATCTTCGTGCCGGTCGGTTTCATGGGCGGAATCACCGGGCGCATCTACCAGCAGTTCGCCGTCACCATCTCGGCGGCGGTATCCTTTTCCTCGGTCGTGGCGCTGACGCTTAGCCCGGCGCTGTGCGCCGCTCTGCTTCAGGTTCCGAAGGAGAAGAAGCATGGTCCGTTGCGCTGGTTCAACACGGCGCTCGACCGGGGACGAAACGGCTATGTCGCGGTCGCCACCGGTTTGGCCAAGCGACGGATCGTCACGGTGCTCTGCCTGCTCCTCGCCATCGGCGGGAGCGTCTTTATCTTTGGCCGCAGTCCGACCACGTTCCTGCCGTCCGAAGACCAGGGAATGATCTTCGGTGCCGTGCAGCTGCCCGAAGGCGCCACCATCGAACGCACCCAGGAAGTGCTGGACGCGATCACGCCGCAAATCCTGAACACGCCCGGCGTCGAGTTCACCATCGGCGTCGCGGGCTTCAGCTTTTTCGGCAGCGGCGAAAACGCGGGCTTCCTGCTGGTGGGGCTGAAGCCCTGGGAGGAGCGCAAGGATCCATCGATGAACATCGAAGCCATCCAAGGCCGGCTGATGGGCCAGCTTTCGGCCATCCCCGAGGCGCAGATCTTCGTGTTCGCCCCGCCGGCCATCATGGGGCTGGGCACCAGCGATGGCCTGGATCTGCGCGTGCAGGCTGTTGGCGATCCCGACCCCCACAAGCTTGAAGCGGTGCTGGGCGAGTTTGTCGGGCAGCTCAACGCCATGCCGGAAATTGCGGCGGCCTACAGCACCTACAATGCGTCCACTCCCAGCCTGTTCGTCGATGTCGACCGCGTGAAGGCGGAGGCGCTGCGCGTTCCGGTGGCCGCCGTGTTTGCCGCGCTGCAAAACCAGCTGGGATCGCGCTATGTCAACGACTTCAACATCCACGGGCAGGTCAACAAGGTGATCGTCCAGGCCGATTGGCCCTACCGCAAGGATCCCGCCGCCATCGGCCGGATCTTCGTGAAGAGCGAAACGGGAGCCATGGTTCCGCTGGCTTCGCTGGTCAAGGTTTCCACGATTCTCACCCCCCGCACCGTGACGCGCTACAACCAGTTCATGTCGGCCACGATGGCCAACCTGACCCTTGTCCCGGGCGCCAGCTCGGGCGATGTGATGGACAAGATCGAAGCGATGGCGGCGAAGTCGCTGCCAGACGGCTACAGGATCGACTGGTCCGGCCTGAGCTACCAGGAGCGGAAATCGTCCGGCGAATCGACGGTGCTGATGCTCATGGCGCTCGTTTTCGGCTATCTCTTCTTGGTGGCGCAGTATGAAAGCTGGACCATTCCGTTGCCGGTGATGCTCTCCGTCTCCGTGGCGGTCTGCGGCGCGCTCGCGGCCCTCTACCTGCTGCACATGCCGTTGAGCATCTACGCGCAGCTCGGGCTCGTCATGCTCATCGGGCTGGCCAGCAAGAACGCGATCCTGATCGTGGAGTTTTCCAAAACCCGCCGCGAAGAGGGCCTTTCGATCATCGATGCCGCCGCCGACGGCGCGCACCAGCGCTTCCGCGCCGTACTCATGACCGCCTTCACCTTCATTCTCGGCGTGCTG
>JBGSLE010000362.1:0-2230 GCA_041740875.1 Pontiella sp.
CGTCCAGCCGTGGGAGGTGCTCCTGCTCACCTTCACCAACAAGGCCGCCAAGGAGATGCTCACCCGCGCCGAGGCGCTCGTCCAGCGGCGCTTCAACAGCGGCTATAGCGGCACCTTCCACTCCTTCGCCAACCGCCTGCTGCGCTCCCACGCCGACACCTTTGGCTTCGGCAAGGATTTCTCCATCCTCGACGCCGACGACGCCAAAAAGCTGGTGCGCGCCTGCGGCGAGGAGATCGGCGTCGATAAAAAGCATTTCCCCAAGCCCGATGTGCTGTTGAGCCTTTTCGGCGTCGTCAGCGGCCGCATGGGCGATCTGGTTGCGGCGGCGGATGACCGCTTTGCGCATACGGAAGTCGGCACCGATGACGTGCTTAAGGTCCACGCGCTTTACCAGCAGCGGAAGCGGGAATCCAACTCCATGGATTTCGACGACCTGCTCATCTACGCCCACAAGCTGCTGAAGGAAAACGAGCGCGTGCGGAAATTCTACCAGGACGAATTCAAGTATGTCCTCGTCGACGAATACCAGGACACCAACGCCATCCAGGCCGAACTCGTCCACCTCCTCGTCAAGGAGCATGGAAACATCATGGTCGTGGGCGACGACTTCCAGAGCATCTACTCCTGGCGCGGCGCCGACTTCCGCAACTTTCTCGGCTTTGAAAAGGCCTACCCCGGCGCCCAAACCTTCAAGCTCCAGATCAACTACCGCAGCACGCCCGAAATCCTGGCCGTCGCCAACGAGGTGATCGCCGGCAACCCCGAGCAGTTCCAAAAGGAGCTCAAGGCCGTCCGCGCCAGCCAAGCGCTGCCAAAGCTCGTCAAGGTGCGCGACGGCTCCGTCCAGGCGCGCTACGTCATCGAAAAAGCCAGGGAACTCCACCGGCGCGGCGTGCCGTACGCCGAAATCTGCGTCCTCTACCGCTCGCACTTCCACGCCATGGAACTCCAGATGGAGCTGGCCCGCGCCCAGCTGCCGTACCTCGTCACCTCCGGCGTCCGCTTCTTCGAGCAGGCCCACGTCAAGGATGTCTGCACCGTGCTCAAGCTGCTGGTCAACCCCTCCGACGAACTCGCCTTCACCCGCCTGCTGCAGCTCTTTCCCAAAGTAGGGGAAAAAACCGCCCAGAAAATCTTCCGCAAGTTTAACGGCCGCGTAAACCTCCAGCGCCCCGAAACCCACGACGAACTCGCCGCCGCGCTGCCCGCCGCCGCGCGCGCAGAATGGGAAAAGGTCCGCCCCGTCTTTATCGCCTACCGCGAGGAAAACCTGCAGAACGACCCCGGCGAGGTCGTCTTCCGCTTCAACAAGGCCTTCTACCAGGAATACATGGTCGAAAACTTCGACAATCCCAAGTTCCGCCAGGAAGACCTCGACGGGCTGATCGACTTCACCGTCAAATTCGAATCCACCGAAGCCTTCCTCTCCGAAATCGCTCTCCTGACCAACCTCGACGCCGAATCCGGCAACGCTCCGACTGACGAAGCCGCTACCGACGCCCTGCGCCTGAGCACCGTCCACCAGGCCAAGGGGTTGGAGTGGAAGGCCGTCTTCATCCTTTTTGTGAACGAGGAAATGTTTCCCAGCCGCAAGGCGATCGAGGAGACCGGCGACGCCGAGGAGCGCCGCCTCTTCTACGTTGCCGTCACCCGCGCCGAAGACGAACTCTACCTCTGCTATTCAATGGTCCGCCGCCAGCACGACGGCGGCATCATCTTCCTCGACCCCTCCCGCTTCCTGCGCGAAATACCCGGGGAGCTGCTCCAACAGGAATCCGGCTTCTTTTAGGGGAGGGGGGCGTGCGCGGTAAACCGGGCATGCAAAAGGTGGAGCCAGCGGTCGGGATCGAACCGACGACCAGCTGATTACAAATCAGCTGCTCTGCCACTGAGCTACGCTGGCGAAAAGGAACGCGAATTATGCGAACGGGGGCGTTGAAGTCAATCCGCCGGGCGAGGTATTATCGCAGGGCGATGCCGGTCGTGCGGACGGCATAGCCAACAGGGGGAATCATGGAACCGAATCTGGAAAAAACATGGCGGTGCTCGATTTGCGGCTACCTCCACTATGGCGACAACCCGCCCGAAACCTGCCCGATCTGCGAGGCGCAGGCGGAGGATTTCAAGGAGATCGAGGTGGCGGGAGTGAAGCCGGTGTTTAACCGGGTTACGGGGTTGAAAGACTCTTGGGGCAAGTAATGTCGCAAAGCAAGCGCTTGGGAGGGCT
>JBGSLE010000363.1:0-6206 GCA_041740875.1 Pontiella sp.
CGGGTGTAGAATCCCACGCTGCGGGTCTTGCCCAGCCGGCCCATCAGCACCACGTCGGTGGCCGTTACCGGAAAGCTCGGGTCGAGCTGGGCGTGCTGGGGCAGGTAGCCGATCCAGCGTCGTCCGGCCTGGGGCGCATGCCCGAACACCTCGATCGTTCCCGTCTGCGGTTCCAGCAGCCCCAGCAGCAGCTTGAGCAAGGTGGTTTTGCCGCCGCCGTTGGGGCCCACCACGCTGATGAATTCGCGCTCGCCGATGGAAAGGGTCGCGTTTTCCAGCACGGTGACGGGACCGTAGGAAAACCCGATGTTCTCAAGTCGGATGGACGGTTGCGCGTTCATGGCACCATGGCCTGGGCCAGCGCGTCGGCGATTTCGCGGAGGTTGGCCAGCAGCTCTTCCGCCAGCGGATCGAGCGGAACGACGCGCCCGCCGATGGCGTCGGCCACAGCCTGCGCGCTGTCGGACGGAAACTGCTTTTGCACAAAGACCACCTTCACGCCGTCGGCCTTCGCCTGCTCGATCAGTTGCGCGAGCTGACGCGGCGAGGGCGATTTTCCGTCCAGCTCGATCGGAATCTGAACGAGTCCGTAGGCGTCGGCGAAATAGCCGAACGACGGGTGGAAGACATAGAAGCGGCCCCCCTTGAACGGGGCGAGTTGCGCGCCGATCTGCGCGTCGAGCGCGTCCAGTTCCGCCGCCAGCTCTTGGGCGTTCGCGCGGTAGGTTTCGGCGTTTGCCGGGTCGATCCCTTCCAGCGCGCGGGCCATGTTCTGCGCCAATTCCTTGGCTTGGCGCGGTGCGAGCCAGATATGCGGATCGGTATTTCCGTGGTCGAGGGCGCAGGCCTCGCCGTGGTGTTCGTGGGGCATCGCGCGCAGTTCGATTCCCGCCGCGCCCTCGACGACCTGGAGGTTCGGATAAAGCGGCGCGATCTTTTTGACCAGCTGTTGCTCGAACGGGATTCCGATGGTGAAGAGCGCGTCGCTTTCGCCGAGGGCGGAGAGCTGCCGGGCGGTCGGTTCGTAGGCATGCGGCGACTGCCCCGGACCTACCAGCGTGCGCACCTCCATCCGGTCGCCCGCGATCCGTTTCAGCAATCCGGTCTGCGGCGGAATGCTGGCGAACGCCACCGGCTTGCCGCCGGCGGGCTTCTCGCGCGGATCCGAACAGCCAATAAGGAGCAATGCGATCAACAAAGGGTGTGTTTTCTTCATGCGCGGCATAGATTGCCTAACCGTCCCCGATTGACAACAACTCTTTGCGCAATTCCGGCGACGGGTTCGAAATCCGCAACCGCTTGTTGCGCCCCGTCTCCCCCGAAAGCAGCCCGATGTCCGCCCGCGACAGCTTCCAGCGCTTCGCCAGGAACCGCACCAGGTAGTCGTTCGCCTTGCCCTCCACCGGCGGCGCCTGGATGCGCACCTTCAGCGCATCGCCCATCATCCCGGCGATTTCGTCCTTCGACGCGCGCGGCACCACCCGCACGTTTAGCACAATGCAACCGTCCTTCTCCTCAAAGCAGGGCATTCCATCTCCCCCGGGTTCATGGCCGCACACCATGGCAGATTCCCGCCCCGATTTGAACCGCGATCGCAAAACAAACGAGCCTTGGTAGACTGGAATTTGCTTTGCGGCCTTGGTGTTTAAGCGATGCCTTCGCTCCGGTCGAGGAATTGATCGTCGCGCTTACGGCTTTCCGAGCGGGAGATTCTCTTGTTTAATGCGAGTTTTCCAAGTGGAGGGAAGGGTATGGCGAAGCGGTTTGGCAAGGTGGCGGTGCTGAAGGGCGGGATTTCATCGGAGCGGGCGGTGTCGCTGCGGTCGGGCGCGGCGGTTGCCAACGGTTTGCGCGAGGGGGGCTACGAGGTGGTTGAAATCGACCTTGTTTCCCGCGATTTTTCGGTTCCCTCCGATGTGGAGGCGGTATTTGTGGCGTTGCATGGCCAGTTCGGCGAAGACGGCGAAATCCAGCAGCGGCTGACAGAGATGCAGCTTCCTTTTACGGGGTCCGGGGCGGAGTCGAGCCGAATCTCTTTCGACAAGGTTTTGACGCGCAATCGGTTGGCCGAATGCGGTGTCCCTGTGCCCAAGGGCGAGGTGCTGTCCAGCCCGCGCGGCCGCACCATGCCGGTTCCGCTGGTCGTCAAGCCGCCGCGCGAGGGGTCGAGCGTGGGTTGCCACCTGGTGTTCGAGGAGTCCGGGTGGGAAGCGGCCTTTGCCGACGCGGTGCGGTTTTCGGGCGAGGCGCTGGTGGAGGAGTACATTCCGGGGCGGGAACTGACGGTCGGCGTGGTGGATGGCCAGGTGCTGCCGGTGGTCGAGATCAAGCCTTCGGCGCAGTGGTACGACTACAACGCCAAATACGTCACCGGCGATACGCAGTACATTGTTCCGGCAGAGCTCGATCCGGCCGTTTCCGCGAATTTGCAGGCAATTGCGCTCAAGACCTTCGAGAGCCTGGGGGCGGAGGGGATGGGCCGCGTCGATTTCCGGTTGTCGCCGGAGGGCAAACCCTATGTCCTTGAACTCAACGCCATTCCTGGATTCACGGCCACGAGCCTGCTGCCCAAGGCGGCGCAGGCGGCCGGGATTGGTTTTTCCGCCCTTTGCTGTCGCATCATGGAATTGGCTCACCTATAGTGCCGCAATTCATTCGAAGGTGTGGGGGAATGGCCGCTCGGAACCAGGTAAAAACAAGGATGAAGCCGCATTATGTGCGGACGAAGAAGGGCAAGGGAACGGAGCCGTCCACGCTTTTCCGCCGCGTCGTCACCATCCTGTTGCTGCTGCTGGTTTTGGCGGGCATCGTCTATGGCACCAAGCAGGGATTCGACTGGCTGGGCCGCAAGCTCTATTCCGAAAACCCGACCTTCGAACTCCAGCGCCTGGCCATTTCGTGCGACGGCCAGTTGACGGAGGACCGCATCCGCGAATACACCGGCCTGCGCGAGGGCGCCAACCTCTTCGCCTTGTCGTTCAAGAAGATTGAAAACGACCTGCTCAAGGTGCCGGTCGTTGAATCGGTCTACCTCGAACGGAAGCTCCCGGGCACCTTGGTCGTCAAGGTGAAGGAGCGGGTGCCGGTCGCGCAGGTTTCCGGTGCCAAGGCGCGCAAATTCCCCTTTGTGGTCGATCGGTTCGGCTACGTCCTTCCGCCGCGCCAGAGCGCGGCGACCCTGCCCATCATACAGGGGATCGACACCGAGCTGCGGCTGGGCGAGCCGGTCGCCCATCCCGATGTGGAAACCTGCCTCAAGATCATCGCGCTTTGCGAAAGCACCGGCTATTTGCGCACCTATGTCCGCATCGAAACCCTCGATGTGAAATATTCCGACTTCATCGACATGCGCCTGCAAGGCGGCATCCGCGTGCGCATGCCGCGGTTTTCGCTCAAGCCCAAGCTGCAGCAGCTCGCCTCGGTCATCAAGATCGCCAACGGGCAGGGCCGACGCGTGAAGGAAGTCGATCTCACCCTTGATTCGGCCAAGGTGCCCGTCACCTACTATTGATCCCCGGAGAACCATGGCACACGAATCAACGGCTGTTCTTGAAATCGGCACCAGCATGGTGCGCGTCCTGGTGGGCGAACTGCGCGACGACGGCATCGTATCGGTCGTCGGCGTCGGCGAGACGGAATCGCGCGGCATCCGCAAGGGCGAAATCATCAACCGCGACGACGCCATCGCCAGCGTGCGCGCCGCCATCAAGGCCGCCGAGGAAAACCGGCGCAAGGCCATCCACGCCATCCTGCTCGTCACCTCCGGCGGACAGGCCGATGTGCGCAAGAGCACCGGGATCCACAAGCTGGTCGATCCGAACAACAACCAGGCGGCGGAGGTTTCCGAAGGGGATGTGGCCGAGGCGGTGGAGCTGGCGCGCCGGGTTGCATTGCCGGAAAACCGCATCAAGCTCCACACCCTCCAGCAATATTTCCAGGTCGACGACATGCTCAATGTCACCAGCCCGGTCGGCTTGGCCGGCGAGGAGCTGCGCGTGGACATGCTGACCATTCATGGCAAGCGCAGCACGGTCGAAAACTTCCGCAAGATTGTCGACGATGCGCCCATCGAATGCACCGATGCCGTATTTGACGGGCTGTGCGCGGCCTTGGCCACGGTCAACGAAGAGCAGAAGCGCGCCGGCGTGCTCGTGATCGATCTCGGCGGAGGAACCACCAGTTTCGTGCTCTACCAGGATGGCTTGGTGCAGGCTGCCGGTTCGCTGGCCGTGGGCGGGGCACATGTCACCAACGACATCGCCGTCGGCTTGCAGATCCCGCTCGGCCAGGCGGAATCTCTCAAGACCACGGCGGGCAGCGCCCTCACCAACCTCATGGAGCGCGACCACAATATTTCGATTCCCGCCACCCACGGCTTTACCGGCAAGATGGTTCGTTCCGTGACGCTCAACACGATCATCAACGCCCGCATGGAGGAGATCTTCGCTCTCGTCAAGGAGCAGGTCGACCGCCAGTGCCCGAACGCGCGGCTGAGCGCGGGAGTTTTCCTGACCGGCGGCGGTGCGCTTATGAACGGCGCACGCGATCTAGGGCAAAAGGTGTTCAATGTGCCTTGCATGCATGGAAAGCCGTTCGACGTGCAGGGGTTGCAGTCTTCCAAGGACGGGATCCAGTATGCCGCGCTCATCGGCGGCGTGCGCTATGCCGCTTCGCTGCGGATCGTGGTGGAGAAGCCGACCATGGGGCAAAAGCTGAAACGGATTTTATGGGGAGGATCCCATGAGTGACGCAACCCGTGCGGAACAAGGACGCTGCGCGCCGCCGCGCATGCTGGTGATGGGAGTTGGTAGCAGCGGCGTCCGCGCCGTCGAGGAGATGGGCCGGCTCAATCCGGAAATCGATTTCGTGGCGGTCGACACCGACAAGAAGGTGCTGGAAGCGCTTGCGCTCGAGCATAGCCTCCATGTCGGCGAAACCATCACCCGCGGATTCAGCGCGGGCGGCGACGTGGAGCTTGGCCGCCAATCGATCGAACGGGATTCATCGAACATCCGCAAGCAGCTGCGTCAGGTGGATCTGCTCGTGCTCGTTGCCGGATTGGGCGGGGGAACCGGATCGGGCGCGGTACCGGTCATTGCCCGCATCGCGCGCGAAGCCGGGGCGCTGGTGCTCTGCCTAGTGGCCATGCCGTTCGCTTTTGAAGGGAAAAAGACCGCCCGCGTGGCCGAAGAGGCGCTCAAGCGGATCCGCACCCATGCGGACGCGATCATCCGCATACAGAACGAGCGGCTGGTCGATCGCGATGAAACCGATCTGCCGGCCGAACAGGCCTTCCTACGCAGCCATCGGCTGATGGCGGACGGCGTGGTTTCGCTCTCGCGCATGCTGGCTCGAAACGGTTTGTGCGGACTCGATTTCGCCAGTATCCAAACGATGTTGCGCAACTGCGACGGATTTTGCCATTTTGCCTGCGCCACAGGCTCCGGCCCAGACCGCACCGCCGCCGTGCTGGACGGCATCCTGGACCACCGCCAGCTCAACAAGGGCAAGCTACTCGAAGTAGCCGCAGGCGTGATCGTGGGGTTGACGGGCGGGCCGGATTTGCGGTTGAGCGAGATTGAAACCTTCATGGCGGGGATACAGGCCCGCCTGCCCGGGGAGGTTTGGCTCAACCTGGGCGTTTGCATCGATCCTGGCTTTGAAGGCCGCCTGTCAGCCACGGTGCTGGTGGCGGAGCAGTGGAAGGAGCCGCTGGTCGATAGCGCCAACCGCCAGTTGGGACTGAGCTTCAACCGCCGGCCCGGCTTTGAGCAACGCGAGCTTCCACTCGAAGCCACCGGCAAGGGGGAATTCGCCTACGCCGACCCGACCATCCACAACAACCAGGATCTCGACGTGCCCACCTACATCCGCCGCGATATCAAGCTTCCTCGCTAGAATCGCTGAAAAACCGGGATGGAAATTCACAACATGTGCCTGTTTTCCGGCGGGAATTCCGCGAGTCGACCCACTTTTTTTGCCGCAGGCGTCGTTTGGATGGTTTTTTGTGCCTTGTCTTTCTAAGGCGTAAAAGGCTGTGAAACAGGACTTTATGCTGGGGCATTAAAAAAAGTTGAACATTCGGGTTGCGCGGTCCCCGCGAATCCCTACTATGGCCCGCCTTGCCCAACACCAGGGCGCGCCGCCAAAAGCGGCCGCCAGGCGGGCAGATGTTCTTCCAATAATTTTTTGGCGAAAAGCGGTTG
>JBGSLE010000364.1:0-6153 GCA_041740875.1 Pontiella sp.
CGGGCGGCGGCAGCGCCACCCTTTTTGCATGGCGCGCTGGAGGCTGGAAAAAAAATGATGGAGATCCCGTTCGCGCAGGGCTCGGACTTCGTTGAACTGGCCTTCCCGCTGGGCGCCGACGCCCACCGCTTCGACAACGCGGAGATCGAATTCAAGTGGTTCGACCACCTGCCCGAGCCGCTCGACGTGCTCGATTTCCAGGACCACGGCGACACCGCGCCCAACAACCGCTTCCGCTATGCCTGTACCCTGTCGCCCCGTCCGGCGGGCAATCTCGCCGAAGCCGCGCGCGAACCCGGCTTGCCGCAGCAATAGGTCCGGCCGCAGCATCCCGGACGCTTCTTATTTGATTCCAGGTTCGGTGTAGTCGAACAGCTGGGTGGCGCCGACGACGGGCGCCCATATGTCGCGGATATATTCCCGATGGGCCTTGCTCTTGACGTAGGGCTCGATGGCGGCGGCGCTTTTGAAGACGATGCGGACTCCATGGGTGAATTCGCCCTGCCCGCCCTCCATCTTCATCCAACCAATCTCCTTCACGCCATCAATCGCCGACAGGGCCAGGGTCTTCTCCCTGAACTCCTGCTCGGCCTTCGAGCCAGGCTCGAGGTTCAACTTGAACAAGACCATTCTCGTCACGGGTTCTCCTCCAAAGGAACATGCGCACCACATCAGCATGCCTATCATTGTTTTTTTCATCACGGCCCTCCTTGGTCGTTTCACCTGTCTCGGCAGCGCTTAGTCGGCCATCCGTTTTTCGCGGCGTTGCAGTTGGGCGGGCGAGTTGTCGCAGTCTTCCGTCCGTTGGCGCCACTCCGCGAGCTCGCTGCGCAGGGCGTCGAGCACCGTCGCCTTTTCCGGATGATCCACCAGGTTGTTCGTCATCCAGAGATCGGCGGAAAGGTCGTAGAGCTCCTCTTCGGGCACATCGCCTTCGACCAATTGCCGCAGCAGCTCCCGTTGCGGCGTTCCCGTTGCGGCGCGCGTGGCTTCGAAGGCGCGGTTGTACCATGGCGCCCCCTCCTGCCATTGGTCGGTGTTCAACACCTCCTTGACGCCGTCGAGCGAATCGAGATCGGCCCCCTCCGGCTTGCGGATGTTGCGGATGTAGTAATAGCGGCCATCGCAGACGGCCCGCGAATCCTGGAAGTGGTGGCTGGCGGCCAGTACGGTTTTGCGGTCGGGGAATCCGGTCTGTTTCCCGGCAAGCACCGGCCGTAGCGATTTCCCGAACATGGAGGGCATTTGCTGGATGCCGGCATAGTCGAGCAACGTCGGAACGAGATCCAGATGCGACACCGGCGCCGTGATGCGCGCCCCTCCGGCCACCCCGGCACCGCCGACGAGCAAGGGGACATGCAACCCGTAGATGCTCTGCTTGGCGCGATGCAGCCCGATCCCATGGTCGCTGGTGAAGAGGATCAGCGCATTCTCCCGCTCCCCGGCCGCTTCCAATGCGGCCAGCACGCCGCCAAAGACGGCATCCACGCATTCGATGGCCCCATAATAGTCGGCCATGTCCTGCCGCACGCCCGGCACGTCGGGATAGCAATCCGGCACCGCGATCGCCTTGGCATCCACGTTTTTCGCGTGGCCGTCACCCGCCAATCCGCCGGAGTCGCTCCACAAGCCGTTGTCCTTCAGGATGCCGCGGAACGGAAGATGCGGCGCGCCGATGCCGAAGAGGAAAAAGAGCGGGCGATCGCCGGCTTCCTGCAGGGCGTCGCGCACGAACTCTTCCGCCCGGGCCGGCGATTCCGGTTGCCCGTATCCTTTTCGGTAAGGGAACTTGCGGACCGGTTGCACATGCGACTTGTGCGAGACCGCCGTGAAATAGCCGCGGTCGTTCAGGATTTCAATGAGCGTGGGAAGATCCTCGTGTACCCCGCCGAAATGCAGCTTGGAGGGATCCCGCCCTCCCGGAAGCGGGAATTCGGTTCCATAGTTTTCGACGTTCCGCCAGGCGCTGTTCATGTGAGAGTAGGTTCCCGTGTACATGGCCATTTTGCTGGGGCTGCAAACCGGGGAAAGGCTGAACGCCCGCTCAAAGACGACGCCGCCCGCCCCAAACCGGTCGAGGTTGGGGGTATCCAACCCTACGGTTCCGAGGCAGCCCAGGTGCGGGCTCTGGTCCTCGGAGAGAAACAGGATGATCGTTTGGCGCGCGACGACCGGAGAGGTGCCGAGTTCAAACTCCTTCTTATTCGACAGGCCGTCGCCATCGTAATCGTCCTGCGGCCGGACGAAGCCCAGCACCTTGTCCGGATTCGGAGCCTGTCCGGCTTTCTGCCCGGCAGCGAAGGCGATCCACCGCTCCCAATCGTCCGGCAATCCATCCCGGTCCCTGTCGGCGCTGCCCAGGGGATCACTCCCCTGCAGCGCTTCCTGGTCGTCCGGAACCTTGTCGCCGTCGGTATCCCACTTCAGCGGATCCGTTCCGATGCGTTTCTCCTCCATGTTCGTCAGCGCATCCGTATCGGAGTCGATCCGCGCCGCCAAGCCCTCCGGAAGGTTGCGCGCCAGGAGCTGGCTGGCGGAACAGAGCAAAACAAACAGTGTGAATTTTTTTATCATGCCATTCCTGCGGAGAGAAGATCCCGGTATTTTGCAATCACCCCGCGCGCGTATTCCATGCGCACCCGGATCCCTTGATTATTGTTTTTTCCTGGATGCCTTCCCGCCACGATCCGTTTCAGGTTGGCCCCCGCATCGGTTTTTACGGCATGGGCTGAAGCCCTTCCGACTTGATTACCCACTGCCCGTCATCCGGGAAGCCGGGCGCATTCCGTTTCGGCGCGCCGTCCCAGCCGCCGGCCATCATGGCCACCGCAGAGAGCAGGGCTCCGTTGCCGGGCAGGTAGACGGGCACCCGGCTGCACCACCAGTTATACCCTGCGCTGGAGACATTCACGCTGGGGGAATCATATAGCAACGCCTTGAGCGCCAGATCGGGGCGTTCGGCGCGGGCGGCGGCCATCGCGGTGGCAAAATAGCCCCAGGAACAGGATTCGTGGCGGAAGTTGTCGATTTTATGCTCAATGGTTTTATGCAAAACGGAGCGATCAATCCCTTCGGCGAGCGGCAGCCATCCGATTTGAATGGGCGCGATAACGTACCGTCCGTCCTCGATCTCCAGCGGCGGCAGATGTTCTGCCACATCGTTCCAGCGCGGGTCGGGTTCCAATCCCATGCGTTCGCGCCATTGGATCGCCAATTGCAGTCCGTAGCGGAAGATGGCCACTTCGAACGGCGTATTCTTCGCCTCGGTATAGTGGCTCTTTTCGTGGACGTCGTTCAACGGCGGGCCGATTTCATAGAGTCCGGACTCTTCGTTTTTCACCGCGAAATCCGCCATGAAATCCGCGCTCTCTTTGACGATTTCCCACCAGTAGTCCAAGGTTTCCCGCGTCGGCTGCTGGCGGTATTGCAACTCCGCGAAACAGATCGGTTGCGGCTGCTGCCAGACGAGGAACGGGTTGATCGGATTGGGCGCTTCGATCCCTTCGGGGCCGATCATCTTAGGCCAGCGCGCGCCCTTGTATCCCTGAACGGCGGCCCGTTCGCGCGCGGAAGGAAGCATCTTTTTATAGTAGGCCATGCTGCGCATCATTTGCGGGAGGCGCCCCCACAGCGCAAAATGGGCTTCGTGCCACCAGACCATCTCCATGTGCGTTTTGCCGTACCAGGTCAACTGCACCAGCCCGGCCTCCTGCGGCGGCATGTCGGCCACGTTGTTTACGGCCAGCACATATTGGGAAAGCACGATGCGGCGTTCCAGTTCGCGCCAGCGTTCATCCTGGCTTCCGGACAGGTCAACAAACGCGCCGCTGCTCCAGTAGTTTTCCCAATGCTTCGCCGTGGCCGCCTGGGTGTCGGCAAACGAGGGAAGTCGGGTTGGAATCGATGCTGGCGCAAAGGCGACGGTGCATTCAAAAACATCGGATGGTTCATGCGGCATCAGCACATAACGATGGGTTCCCTTCTCCTGCAACGAGACGCCCGCCGGAAAATCGACGGCACACTGGTAATCATCCCGCGCATACTCATCGCCATCCATCGTGCGGACAAAATTGACCCGCGTGTCGCCGACACGTTGCGCCGCGGTGGTGTGCCGTTCGGGATGGTCCCAATCGTTCGGCGAATATCCCCACGTGCATTTTGCGTAAGGGAAGTCCAGTTTCAGGCCGAGCCGCTTGGATTTGATCAATGGCGATTCGATGCGCAGCGCGATCATGTCGATTTCCGGATGCACCAGCGTCCGAACCGTTACCGGCTGCCCTTCCAGTTCAAACGAGCTGGACAACTGGCCGCTCCATAAATCCAGGTGTTGGCTGATTTTGGCCAGGTCGGTGATGGCCGGCACGCTGCCATCCTCTTTCGCGAGGAACAGGCCGATCTGCCCGAGCCCCATGCGGCACGGATTCTCAAAAAACCATTTTGTCACCTCATTGGTTTCGCGTTCCTTCACGCCCGGAGAAAAGGCATAGGGCACCATCCGTCCGTGCGAATCAAACGCCTTGAACGTCTCCTCAATGGCGTATTCCCGAGAGCTTGGGGTCTTGTGCCAGGCAAAGTCGGCCATCGTTCCAAGGCAGTAGAGTTGGTCGTAGAATTCGGGAAAGGTCTGAAGGCCGGTCGGATCGACCGTAAACACAAACTTTCCGTTTCCCACCGAAACCGGCCCGGTGGCTTCCGGCTGGGCGTAGACGACATCGTTGCGCGAAACAATCGTCTTGCGATCAATCTTTTCAGCAAGGCTGGCCGACACGGCCACCACGCTACAGAGCGTCGCCATACCCGCTGTTTTCGTAGAACCCATATTTCCCCCGCCCTGTTTATTAGTGCAACCGCAGTTTACTTACTATGCGAAATGTTTCCGTGCGGAAGAGCGTCATGGTTCGAACCGGAACGAATCGACATGGACCAGGTCTTCCGCCGTTCCCTTGAACACAAACCATAGATCCACGGTTCCCGCCGCGTTTTGAAGAGCGCAGGAAACCTCCTTGTACGCACTCCACCCGCCGGTGGGGGCAACGGTGCAGGAGCCGAGCAGCTTCCCGTCCGCACGGCCTTCGCGCACCTCGATCCGGCTTCCGTCCTTGGCAGCGACGTTGAAGACGATGGCCGCATTCGCCTTGAGCCCTGCCACGTTGGGGAAATGGAGCGTGCCGCCGTCCCGGACATCGGCGATTTCAAACCCGCCGCCGGCCTTTTCCTTTTTTTGCACCTTTTCCGCCGCCATATACCACTCGGCCTGAATGGCATCCCAGGCCGCGCGGTATTGCCCGACGCCCGTTTCTCCGTGTTTTTCCAGATGGTCGACGTCATCGAGCATTTCGCCGTTTTCCTTGTAGTGGACGTAGGTGATCCATGAATCGCGATACCGCGCCTTCTTCCGGTCGATGAAGCGGCACCAGGCGTGGAACGACTGGTTGTTCCATTCAAAATAGTTGCCATGCGCCTGGCGGGTCAGTCCGGCGTTGTCGGCATATTCCCCTTTTCCAGATTCGCCTCGCGCCTCGTAGGGGCCATAGACATTCTTGGATGTCGCATAAATATCGCCGTATGAAAGGTAGTACAGCTCCTTGTGTTTATGCAGGGTGGGCTTGTCGTCGCGGCCGAATCCTTCCCCCTTGATTTCCACCACCTTCGGCTTTTCCGCCAGCGAGACCATGTCGTCGTTCAATCGGGCCAGGTAGTAATCGCTGTTGGGGACGCGCCGCCCAAAGCAGATGTAGGCGGCGTCGCCATCGACCAGCACGCTCGGGTCGTATTCCATGGTGGGGGTCAGCCCTTCCGGCAGCAGCGGTTTTCCCAGCGGATCGCTGAACGGCCCCGCCGGATGGTCGGCCACCAGGACGCCGGTATCCTTGGTTTCATTGGAAAAGTAAAAATAGTATTTCCCGTTGCGTGCCGCCGCATCGGGAGCCCAGCAGCCGTCCGAGGGTTTCCCGATATAGGTCTCTTCCGGCTTGATGACCCGTTCGTGCCGCCAATTGACCAGGTCGTCCGAGGACCAGATCTGCCAGTCGGGCATGTTGAATTTCCTGGAGGTTGGATCGGCATCGCGCGTGGCATAGTTGTAGGCCCGGCCTTCAAAGACATACACATGCGGATCGGCCATCCCGGCATCCGGAACAATCGGGTTTCCGG
>JBGSLE010000365.1:0-25291 GCA_041740875.1 Pontiella sp.
GGGGCGATGCGGCGGCGGTCTGGTCCGCCCATTCGCATTTCCTGCGGTCGCTGCCGCGCTGCCTCGCAAAGCGCCGCGCGCTGCGGCAGCGGGATGTGGGGCCGGTCTATCGCGGGAGTTTGGTGGTTGAGCACTTCGTGCGCGGAGTAAAGGTTTTTTCAGGATTGAAGCAGCATAAATTACGGTGACACGACCATGGCCCTATTGACAAACCTGCACGATTTCCTAAGCCGCAAGGAGTGTCCCTACACCCAGTTTGCGAAATATGTCGTTTGCGGCAGCATTGCGGTTGCGGTGGATGCGACGGTCTTCTACCTGCTGGCCTGGCTGGTTTTCCCCTGCCTGCAAGCGGGCGACCCCGTCGCGCAACTGATTGAATGGATGGGTTTCGCCGTGCGGCAGGTTCCTGCCGAAACGCTGGTGCGCAACTATTGGATCATCAAGGTGGTTTGTTTCGGGGCCTCGAACGCCACCGTCTATGCGCTCAACGTCCTCTACGTCTTCGAGGGCGGCCGCCACCGCCGCCACCACGAAGTCCTCCTGTTCTTTTCCGTTTCCATGTGCGTATTTCTCGGCGGCACCTGGCTGGGAACGGTCTTGATCCGGCAAGGCTGGCAGACCACCTACGCCTACCTCTTCGTGCTCGCCCTCGGCGTCGTGGCCAACTACACTCTCCGGAAGTTTTTGGTGTTCAAGCGATGACGCGGTTGGTTTAGAGGGAGCCCGGGCAAGCCATGAATAACGACAAATCCAAGTTTCTGCTGAGCATCCTCTTTTTCATCGCCTTGGCGGCCATCACGTTCCGCTGCGCCTGGCCGGCCGACCAGGTTTTTTCCGCCTCGGACCTGAACATCGGGCGGCTGGCCTACATCAAGCAGCTTTTGCCCGACCTGTTTATCGGCTACTACCGGCCGACCGAGCTTTTGGGCTTCACGGCCCACGGGGTGTCGCTCTTCAACGTCTTGCTAGCGGTTTTCCCGCTCACCTTTTTTGCGAATGTCTTTTACGGGGCCGTTCTCGTTATTTCATCGGTTGCGCTGGTTTGGTTCCTGCGGCTATGGCAACGGAGCTGGACCGCTGCCGTTTTCGGGGCGTTGGTGGCCTTTTGGTTCAATGCGACCATGCTGGCCGTCGGCGGCCACGCCTACAAAATCGAAGTGCTTGCGTTTTCGGTGCTGGCGCTGGGGTTGATCGAAAAAGCGGTGCGCGCCGCGCGGACCAGGCCGGCCGTGGGTTGGGCGCTGCTGGCCGGGCTGGCGGTCGGGATTACGATGGTCGAGCAGCAGGACGTGGCATTGCTTGCGGGCCTTTTTACCGGTTCCTACACGGTGTTCCGGCTGGTGCTGCTCCATGGCAAGGCACCCAAGCGCTGGCTGGCGATGCTCCTGCCCATCGGACTGGTGGCGCTGCTGCTGTCCGGCGGCACGGCGCTGAAGTCCTACAAGAGCAATATCGAAAATGCGACTACCGTCCAGGGCGCGCCCGACGACAAGTGGAACTTCATCACCCAGTGGAGCATGGTGCCGGGCGAATGGCCGGACCTGGTGGCCTCCGGCTGGAGCGGCTGGGCGAGCAACGATCCGCGCGGGCCGTATTGGGGTACGCTGGGGCAATCCGCCGAATGGCCGGAAAAGGGGCAAGGCTTCCGCAACTTCAAACTGACGAGCGTCTACATCGGCATCATTCCGTTGCTGCTGGGAATTTACGGTAGCGTGGCCGCCTTCCGGAACCGCAAAACCGCCGAGGGCAAAACCATGCTCTTCTGGAGCATCGCCGGATTGGTGGCTTTCTGGCTGGCTTTCGGCAAGTTTTCGCCGCTCTACAAGCTGTTCTACCAGCTTCCGCTGATCGGCAACATCCGGGCGCCCATGAAGCTGATGGATAACTTCCTCATCTGCCTCGGCATCGTTTCCGCCTTCGGGCTTGACCGCCTGCTGGCGGAAGGGCGCAACGGGAAATCCGCCCGGATCCTCTGGATGGTTGCAGCGGCCTGCGCGGGGTTGATGGTTCTGGCCGGACTCAAGCTCTTCGCCTTTCCCGCCGCCCGCCTGGCCGAATTTTCGCAAATGGGTTTCGCGCCCTATGCGGAGACGATGGTTTCAACCATGGCTCGGGCTTGGCTGCATGGCGGCGTGCTTGCGTTGGCCTGCGCCACGCTGGTGTTTGCACTTTGGAAAGGGTTGAACGTGGCCAAGTGGCTGCTTCCCCTTTTCATTGCGGTGGTCGCGGCGGACAACCTGGTGCTCACCTCCCATTATTTCAACGCAACCGACATCTCGGCCTTGAAAAAGGGCAATGTGGTTGTGGGCTACATCAAGGAGCACCAGGGCAACGAACGCGCCTTCCTGATGGACCAAGGCGGCATCTATAACCAGTGGCTGGCATCCGACGGTCCGTACCACGGGTTGAACCTCTTCAACATTTGGCAGATGTCGCGCATGCCGGGCGACTACAAGGAGTTTCTCGGAACGGTCGGCCGCAACCAGATCCGGCTGTGGGAGCTTTCGGCGGTCAAGCATATCGCTGCCCCGGCGGAAATCCTCCAGCAGCTTTCAAAGAATCCCCAGTTGGCGCAACTGTTCCATCCCGTTTTGAACTACCAGGTTCCAACGGCGCAGGGCATGCGCAACGACGTCCTGCTCGAGTTCAAAGGCTTCGTGCCGCGCTTCGCGTTGTTCCAAGGGTGGGAAAGCGTCGCACCCACAAACCAATGCCAACTCCTTGCTTCGCCGCAGCATAATCCCCGTTCGACCGTCCTGCTCGATCCTGCCGCCAACCTCGGGAAGCAGGGGGCGACCGCAGGCTTCCAGCCGTTGGAAGCCCAAACGACCAAGCGGAAGGCGACCGTGCGGGTGAACGCTTCGACGGATGCGATCGTCCGTTTTTCGCAGTATTTACAGCCGGGCTGGACGGTACGCGTCGATGGAAAGCCTGCCGAGCTGCTGCGCGTCGATTATCTCTGCATGGGCGTGGCCGTGCCGCCCGGCGAGCATGTCGCGGAGTTCTTCTGCGTCGACGGCACCTTGCAAACCGGATTCATGCTGGGCGTATTCCTGCTTTCAGCCGTTGCGGCCGCCTGGCTGCTGCGAACGGGTGGCGGTGATAAAACACAGGATACTTATTTACGTAAATGATCATTTATGTATATTTACGAAAATGAAATTCGAGGATCTTCTAATGTTGCTGGACGGCAGGGGGTGGTTTGATCTGGCCACGGCGGTACAGCTTTCCGGCCAACCGCGAGCGGAGCTGGTGGTGCAGCTGCACCGCTGGGGCAAGGCGGGCAAGCTCGCATCCCTGCGGCGCGGAATGTATGTCTTGGCTCCGCCGTATCGCCGTTCGAAGATCAATCCTGCGCAGTTGGCCAACGAAATCTACGCGCCCTCCTACCTAAGTAACCACTGGGCGCTTGGTTTCTACGGGCTTATTCCGGAAAAAGTCGTGGCCTACACCTCCGTCACATCGCGCGTACCGAAAACCTTTGCGAACGACTTTGGGACATTTTCCTACCGGAATGTTAAACCAGCCTTTTTCTTTGGATACCGCCGCTTCGAGATCGATGGCGCACCGGTTCTAATGGCCGAACCTGAGAAGGCGTTGCTGGATCTATGGCATCTTGAGGCCGGGATGTGGAACCAAGCGCGGCTTTCGGAAATGCGGTTCCAGAACATGGAATTGGTCGATCCTCTTCGGCTGGCGGACTTTGCCGCCCGTTTCCGGTCGCCCCGCTTGCAGGAGGCGGTCGACGCTTGGACGCAGCGGGTTGTGCAGGAGCAGGACGGAACGGTGGCGTTATGAAGGACGAAGCGGTGTCATTGGCGGCAGCCGTGCCGGATCCTGCGGGAAAGCTCAACCTGCTGCGGGAATATCTTCAGGCCTTGGCGCTGCGTTCCCTGCACGAGAGCGAGGCGTTCGTCAATCTCGCGTTTGTGGGTGGAACCGCGCTCCGTTTCATTGCCGCACTGCCTCGTTTTTCGGAGGATCTCGATTTTTCGCTCCACCAGCCGGAGGGCTACCGTCCGGAATGTTGGCTCAAGAAGCTCAAGACCGATCTGGGCTTGGCCGGATTCGACGTCGCGGTGGGCTTGAACGACCGCACGGTGGTTCACAAGGCGTGGATCAGGATTGCGGGTATCCTCAAGGACGTGGGCCTGGCGGCGATGCCGCAGCAAAATTTGTCGATCAAGGTGGAAATCGATACGAATCCGCCCGGGGGCGCCGTATTGAAACGCAGCCTTGTGACCCGGCATCGGCTGCTGGCGCTGCAACATTACGATCTCGCTTCGCTGATGGCAGGGAAGATCCATGCGCTGGAGACCCGCAGCTATCCGAAAGGGCGGGACTGGTATGACTTGGTCTGGTATCGCGGGCACCGCCCACCGCAGGAGCCCAATCTCGTCCTGTTGCAAAACGCATTGAACCAGACGCAGGGGAGCTCGGCCCCCACCGCCCAGAACTGGCGGGCGAGCTTGCTCGCAAGGCTGGAGGATATCGACTGCCATGTGCTTCGGAACGATGTTGCCCCTTTCCTTGAACGGCCGGCAGAAGCCGCGTTGCTCGACAAGGAAAACCTGGCCGCCATGCTCGAAACCCCCACAACCGAAACCCGATGAAGCTCTCCATCGTCATCCCCGCGCACAACGAAGAGCAGCGGCTGCCGCCGGTGCTGAGGCGCTATGCCAAGCATTTCTTCGGCTTGCTGGGCGATGGTTTCGAGATCGTGGTGGTGGTCAACGGCACGACCGACCGCACGGCCGCCGTTTCGCGGGAGATTGCGGCGGAATATCCCCAAATCAAGGTGCTCGACGATCCGCGCAAGATTGGCAAGGGCGGGGCGGTCATCCTTGGCGCCAAGGAGGCGTGCGGGGAATGGATCGGCTTCGTCGATGCCGACGGCGCCACGGCGCCGGAAGAGTTTGAGCGGCTCTATCGGTTGGGCCTGGCGGCGGATGGCGTCATCGCCTCGCGCTGGAAGCCGGGCGCCCAGGTCAACGTGCATCAGAAGGGGATGCGGCTGCTCTCCTCGCGCCTCTTCAACCTGCTGATCCGCTCGGTGCTGGGTTTGCGCTATGTCGATACGCAGTGCGGCGCCAAGATTTTCAAGGCCGAGGCTTGGCGGAAGATTCTTCCAAACATCGGCATTACCCGTTTTGCGTTCGATGTGGACCTGCTCTACCAGTTGAAGCGGCACGGCTTCCACATCCTGGAAGAGCCGACGGTCTGGAACGACGTGGCGGGCTCCAAGGTGCGGATCATGAACACCTCCTTCGAGATGTTTTGCGCCGTCGTGCGGATGCGGCTGCTCTATTCGCCGTTGAGTTTTGTGGTGAAGTGGTACGAGCGGTTCCTTGCCAAGCCGATGGAGTTTTTGCTGCGCGATGAACTCTTCCGCCACGCGGCCCTGCTTTTCACGGCCTCCATCATCACTTCGTTCGGCAACATTGGCTACCAGATGGTCGTCGGTCGCGCCCTGCCAGCGGCGGAATATGCCCTGCTGGCCACCTTTCTCGCCTTGTTTGCGATTGTTGCCCGTCCGCTAGGCACCCTCTCCACCGGGATCAGCCGCTATGCCAGCCTGCTTGTCCGGGAGGGCCGCCGTGGCGTTGTGGGCCGGTTGCTGGCCAAGTGGATGCTGCTGGCCGGCGGAGCATCGATCGTTTTGTCGGCTGTTTGCATCCTGTTTGCGCGTCCGATCGCCGCCTTCTTCCATCTCGAGCGCGTGGCGCCCGTGGTCGTTTCGGCGGCGGCGTTGCCGGCGATCTTCATTGCGCCGGTGCTCGGCGGAATGTTGCAGGGCCTGCAACGCTTTGTGTGGACGTCGATCGGGAGCATCGCCAACGCGCTCTCCCGCGTGGCGCTGGGCGGTTTGCTCGTGGCGCTGCTCTACCCCGCCTGCGGCTGGGCGCTGGCGGGGCACGTCGGCGGCATGTATGTCGCCCTGCTGGTCTGCCTGGTTCCCTTGATCCCGCTCATGGTTCGCCGGACGTCCGATCGCAGTCCGGTTCCCAGCATGCGGCTCTACCTGCTCCAATGCCTCTTCATCCAAATTTCGGCGGCCATTTTGATGACCGGCGACGTGGTGATGGTGAAGCGCTACCTACCCGAAAACACCGACTTCGCCTACGCCGCAACCCTCGGCCGCATGGTCGCCTTCATGGCGGCGTCGGTGGTCATGGCCATGTTCCCGAAGGTTTCCTCGGCCGGGGCGTTCACCCGCGAGCACCGGGCGGTCTATCTGCGCGCACTGCTCTATACGGCGGGCTTGGTCGGCGCGTCCCTTTTGCTGTGTCTGCTGGTGCCGGGGCCCATGCTCCGCATCCTGTTCAAGATCACGCAGCCGAGTCCGGAAATCCTGGGCTACACGCGCTGGATGGCGCTGGTGATGGCCGCCGCCACGCTGCTCAACATAAACGTCTTCCTGTTGCTGGCGCAGCGTCGTTTCCGGTTGCTTTCCAGCGTGGCGGCTTGCGCGCTGCTCTACCTGGCTGGCGTGCATCTTTTCCACGGAACGGCCTACCATGTGGTCGTTTTTGCCGGAATCGCCAACTTGGCGGCGCTGCTGGCCACGACCGTTGGGATATTGAAAGACGATCCGAGAAAAAAACCAGTGGGGGACGCATGATCATTCAGGCATTAAGGGCTATTAAGTATGCTTGGAACCATCCGCTGTGCGTGGATAGGCGGTGCGACATGCTATGGCGCTTTTCCAAGTGGCACGTGTCCGGGCGGCTGGCGCCCGGCGACGTGGCGGTGGATTGGGTCAACGGGGCGCGGTTCCTTGCACGGCCATGGCAGTATGGATTTTCCGCCAACGTCTATTGCGGCCTGCTGGAGTTCGCCGACATGTCCTTCCTGCTCCACTTCCTGCGTCCGGAGGATCTATTCATCGATATCGGGGCCAACCGCGGTTCGTACACGGTGCTAGCAGGTGCTGCCATTGGGGCTTCGGTGGTTGCTGTAGAACCGGTGCCCGAAACCTTTGCCAGTCTCAAACACAACGTGGAATTGAACGGCATGGCGGGCCTGGTCGAATGCTTGAATATCGGATTGGGCGACCAGGATGGGGTTTTGCGCTTCACCGCCGATGCGTCCGATTGCGTCAACCATGTCGTGGCCGAGGGGGAACAGGCAGGCAAGACCGTCGAGGTTTCAGTGCGCCGCCTGGACGACGTGGTGCGCGGACGCCTGCCTGTCCTGATGAAAATGGACGTCGAAGGCTACGAATGGTTTGTGCTCCAAGGGGCGTTGGAAACGTTGGAGTGTGAATCGGTGCGCGCCATCATCGTGGAATTCAATAATACCGGCCGTGCCCGTTATGGGTTTGGGGACGAAAAAATAGACGGTTTGTTGGTACAGAAGGGGTTCGAGCCCGTGCGCTACGAGCCGTTTGCCCGGAAGTTGGAGCGGTATGACCCGTTTGCCGAGGCTAGACGAGGCAATGTGGTCTATGTGCGCAGCTTTGATGAAGCGGCGCAACGGGTTGCATCCGCAGCCTCGTATGAATTGTTTGGACGGATGGTTTGATGATGCACAATGCAAGCGACAGCTACGATAAACATGCCCGGTTGGAGTCGCGGCAGGCGCAAGATTCCCGCATGCCGGCTTGCTTTACCGCCCCGGATACCGTCGATGCCTGGCGGCACCGGCGCATGCATGCCCTGCTGTTGCCGTTGATTGCGGCGGATCCGGGCGCGACGTGGATGACGGTCGGGGACGGCAGCTATGGCTCCGACGCGTTTTTTCTCCAGCAGCAGGGGGTGGACGTGCTGGCGACCAGCCTGACCGATTCCAGCCTCAGAATCGCGCACGAAAAGGGATTCCTGAAAAAATACGCCGCCGTGAATGCGGAACAGATTCCCTATGCCGACCACTCGTTCGACTATGTCCTGTGCAAGGAGGCGTACCACCACTTCCCGCGGCCGGCCATCGCCTTCTACGAGATGCTGCGCGTCGCGAAAAAAGGGGTGGTGCTGATCGAGCCCTACGACGGGCCGCCGCGCCTGCTGGACGTGGTCAAGGAGCCGATGAAGAAGCTTCTGTGGGGCAAAAACCAGACCATCCATTTCGAGCCGAGCATCTACCGGATACACCCGAAGCAGATCGGCAAAAAGCTCGCGGCGGTGGGATGCCCCGCCTTGGCGTGGAAAACCTTCAACGACATCTATCTTCCTCGGTTCGGCACATCGAAGGAGGGAAATACAAAAGGACATCTGGCCACAAAGCTGGCCATCTTCCTGCAGGATGTACTCTGCGTCCTCCGGTTGCTGAACCCGGGGTTGGTGACGGTGATTGCATTCAAGCAAATGCCTTCGGAGGAAGAGAGGCAGGGGCTCAAAGGGACCGGTTTTTCCTTTGACGCGTTGCCGGTAAATCCATACATCTGACCCGATTGGATTTTGCAGACAATACTGATATGGATCCCGGATTCGGCGTTGATCCCTGAAATTGTGCAGGAGGTGCATCATGCGAAAAACAGCTGAGAAAATTTTGAATCCTGAAGCGATGGTTGCGCTTCGGGCAGATATGCGGAAGTCAGGCAAAACGCTTTCGTTCACCAACGGGTGTTTCGATATCCTGCACGTGGGCCATGTAACCTATCTGGAATTTTCGCGCTCGCAAGGGGATTACCTTTGTGTGGGATTGAATTCGGATGCTTCTGTGCACCGCAACAAGGGATCGCTTCGTCCGGTCACGCCGGAACAGGAACGGGCCAGGGTGCTGGCCGCGCTGGAGTGTGTGGATTATGTGGTGCTGTTTGATGAAGACGAGCCTCGTTCACTGATTGAAAAAATCATTCCGGATATTTTGGTTAAAGGTGCAGACTGGGCGCACTATGTAAGCGGGCGCGAGGTAGTTGAAGCGAACGGCGGTAAGGTTGTGCTTGCTGAGATGGTGGAAGGAAAGTCCTCCTCGGGGACGATTGAGCGGATTCTTGCTGCTTATGGAAATAAGGGGCAGCAATGAGGCGGTGCGTGTTTTTTGACCGGGACGGTATTGTTAATTTCCCTCCGGAAGCAGGCGGATATATCCGGTGTGCGGAGGATTTTGTAGTGATGCCTGCTTTTCTCGAGGCCCTGCGAATTTCGGCGGAGCATGGCTACGACGCTATTGTAATCACGAATCAGCAGGGGGTTGGAAGAGCTCTTTATTCCGAAGACGTTCTGGAAGAAATCCACGCCAAACTTTTGCAGTGTGTGGCTGCATCGGGGTTGGGCATTCTTGCCATATATCATTGTCCGCACCTCGCCGAGGAAAACTGTGCATGCAGAAAACCAAAGCCGGGAATGATTCTGCGGGCGGCGACGGATTGGCAAATCGATCTTGCCGCCTCGTGGATGGTTGGAGACAGTCTGCGGGATGTGGATGCGGGAGTTTCAGCGGGATGCCGAACGGTGCTGGTGGGCAACCAAGCATATGAACGGGCCACTGTTACGATTGAGCGGCTCGAAGAATTGCCTTCAACACTTGCGAAGATTATGGGGGAAGGGTGCAGATGAGCGGGAAAAGATACATTGTTACTGGAGGCGCCGGGTTTATTGGCAGCAATATGGTTAGGGAACTGAACGCCCGTGGCGAGCAGAATATCCTGATTGTCGATCATCTGGGAACTTCGGAGAAATGGAAGAATTTGGTGGGCCTGCGTTACGATGACTACATCAACAGGGACCGTCTTTTCAGTTTGATCGAAGCGGGATTGTTGAAGGATGTTGACGTCGTGTATCATCTTGGTGCCTGCAGCTCCACGACAGAGAAGGATGCCGACTATCTTGCCGAAAACAACTATCGGTATACGCGCAAACTTTGCGAAGCATGCCTGCTGAACAATGTCCGTTTTGTCTATGCCTCCAGTGCCGCGACGTATGGCGATGGGCAATTGGGCTATTCCGATGCCGATGAGGATACACCGAAGTATCGTCCGCTAAACATGTACGGTTACTCCAAGCATATGGTGGATCTGTGGGCTCTTAAGCAGGGGTATTTCAGCCGCATAGCCGGGGTCAAGTATTTCAACGTCTACGGCCCGGGCGAGGCGCATAAGGACGACATGCGTTCGGTCATTCATAAATCCTATGGACAGATTCTGTCAACCGGTGCCGTTCAGCTGTTTAAGTCGCATCGTCCGGACTACAGAGACGGTGAGCAGGTGCGCGACTTTGTGTATGTGAAGGATGTTGTGGACCAAACTCGTTGGCTGGGAGATCATCCTGAAACTTCGGGCCTGTTCAACTGCGGTACCGGAACACCTCGAACCTGGCTGGACCTGGTTTCCGCCGTCTTCCGCGCGATGGGTCGTGAGGCTAATATAAGATTTATCGATATGCCGGAGCACTTAAAAGGAAAGTATCAATACCATACTCAGGCGGATCTGACGAAGCTGCATGCCGCCGGTTACAACAAACCCTGCATATCCATCGAAGATGGTGTTGCGGATTATGTCCGGAACTATCTAATGAAAGACGCATGACCCATGCTGGCGGAAGGGAAGAAGCAATATGGATGAAATAATCAACCAATTTCCGGACAAGCACGTGCTGGTAATCGGCGACATCATGCTGGATGTTTACGACTTTTGCCATACGGCCCAGAGTCGGCCTTCTCCGGAAAAAAAAGATGCAAGGGTTTATCGGGCGGAGCGCCAGTTGAAGGTTCTCGGTGGTGCCGCAAACGTGGCTGCAAACTGCGCCGCGCTGGGTGCGCAAACAACGATGCTGGGGATCTGCGGCGACGATGCATATTCGTTCGAGATCGGAGAGAAAGCGGATGAACTTGGAATTCGGCATGTGCTGATTCGCGACGGCAGTCGGCCCACAACCGTGAAAACACGGCTCTATATTGATGATGAATATATTCTCCGCCGGGATGATGAATGCGCGGCCAAGGTGGCCGAGGATATTGCCTCGCGGATTCAGGCCGAGGTGGAGGCGCTGTTGCCGACCTGCGATGTCGTTATTCTCAGTGATTACAATAAAGGTGTTTTCACGGAACCCGAGGCGCAGTCGATTATCGAGATGTGCCGGAGCAGATTGGTGCCGGTGGTGGTGGATTTCAAGCCGGTGAACCAACACTACTTCCGGGGGGCAACTATCATCGCGCCGAATCTGGTTGAAGCGCGGAGCATCATGCCGGACTTCGGAGCCGAAAGCCTCCGTGAGTCATGTGTTGATCTGCTTGGTTGCTTGTTCGCCAAGAATCTGGTCGTGACACTTGGTGGTGATGGGATTTGTGGGCATGATGGAATAGATTTTTTCAAGTATCCCGCCCGCAAAGTCGATGTTGTGGATCCTGTCGGGTGCGGCGATACGGTCCGGGCTGTCCTTGCACTGGCATTTGCATCCGGTTGCTCGTTGGAGCGCTCGGCCGAATTGGCCAATCGGGCGGCAGCGATCGCCGTTCAGAAAATCGGCACGGCGACTATTTCGGCGGAAGAATTGAAAGCATGTTAGGAGGGATGGTTATGAATGAATTGATTTCCTGGAGATTTTCGGAGGTGAACGATCTGTTGGATCTATCGCTTGCTGACTGTTCCGCGCCAATAGCGTCAGCGGTTGAGTTGATTTGCTCATCCTATAAAAATGAGCGCGGCGTGTTTGTGTTCGGGAACGGTGGGTCTGCTGCGGATGCTCAGCACATTGTGGCCGAACTCAACGGTCGCTTCCTCTTGGACCGCCGTCCGCTCAAGGCGCAATCTTTGGTGAGCGATGTCGCCACCATGACGTCCATCGGGAACGATTACGGTTATGAACAGATCTTTGTCCGTCAAATGGAGGCCAATGGAATTGAGGGGGACGTTGCATGGGGCCTGTCGACTTCAGGGAATTCAGCGAATGTGGTCTGCGCGTTGAGGCGTGCGCGGGAAAAGGGAATGAAAACCATTGCGATCACCGGGATGGGCGGGGGAAAGTGCGCCGAGTTCGCCGATGTGTTAATTGCGATACCATCGTCCTTTACCCCGCATATACAGGCGGTCGGCGTGGTCATTTACCATCTGATCTGCGAAGGGGTGGAAGCCGGTATTGACTAAGGGTTGCATGAAGAAGCGCATTTCAATATTGCAGACCGGTCGTATAGGAGACCTCTGGTATACCGCTCCGTTGGCGCAGTGGCTGCATGGGCAAGGTCATACGGTAGAAGTGGTCTATGACGAGTCTTTCGGAAATCCGTTCTCCTTTTTTCCTTATATCGAACCTTGTCCGGTGCACCTTCCGCGATACTGCGTGAAGAATGTACGATGGGGGCACTTTTTCAACGAGGCGGTTTGGCAGCTGAATTGGCTTCGAAAGCTGAAGGCGGAAGGGCGGCAGGTCATCTGGAATCAGGTATTCCCGTTCCGTTGGCTGCAGGCCCACCGCAAAGGGGGGCCTTATGTTGAATACTGGTACCGCAACTATCCCCAGATCAACTTTCGGACGGCGTCGACGACCCTCCCGGTGAGCAATGAAAAGACCATACTCGTGTTTCAGGAAAGTCAGTCGATCTCCTTTAAGAAAGGGGATGCGTACCATGGCTGGATTAATGGGAATCTGAAAACACTCGCTACGAGAACAGGGTATAAACCGATGGTTGTTGCTTACGGGAGTCAACCGGATCATCCGGAATATGAGACTTGGCGCGGATCGCTCGACGACTACCAGCGCTTGATTGCCTCGTGCGGCATCATCTATGGCATCAGCACGTCGGCACACGTACTTGGCCAGTTGTTGGGGAAACCGGTGGTTGCGTTGTACAATGATCGTCAATCGCCGGTGGATACCATCGGCGGAGAGACCGCGCGGTTACGTTTCCTTGAGCAATTCACCGAAGATCAGCTTGCCCTGCTGGAGTCGCTATGAAAGTCGGGTTGATTACCACGCTCAGCACCAACGTCGGTGATGATTTTATCCGAGAGGGAATTCTTTATGCACTGAAGCAGACCTTCCCGGATTGGAAGTTCGAGTTCGTCCTCGTGAACAAACACGAACCTGCGACCATCTACCCCGCCAAACATCCCATTGGGTGGGCACGCATATTCCCGACACATTTTATGCGTTCGGCAGCCACCGAGGTTCTCTCCCGCTTGTTCTATCGGTTTGGCGGCAGCCGTTTCGATGATTGTGACTTGATTGTGCAATGCGGTGCACCGGTTTTTTTCTATCAATGCTGGTTTACCGAATGGTCCAATCCGATCTGGCGACACGTTGCCGGCCGTCTCTCCAAAAGGACTCCGGTGCTGAATCTGGCTGCCGGCTCCTGCTATCCCTGGGAACGACTTCCGGAGCAGGTGAATGATTCGCGGGAGCAACGCTTCATTAAAGACATTCTTGGCTACTGTAAAATGACCACGGTCAGGGATACGCTAGCCGAAAAGGTTGTTGCTCCCCTGGCCAGCACTGCCGCGTACAAACGGATTCCGTGTTCCGCATTTCTTGCTCCTTTGGCCTACCTTCCGCCGCCGAACGAGCTGAGCGATGACGAAAAATATATCATGATCAACTACATGTCGGGTGCTGGCCACTACGACTATGGTTTGAATATTGATCATAGGAAGTGGGAAACGACCATTGTAGAATTGGTTCGTAAATTAATGCAGGACCATAGGGTGGCCTTTATATGCCATAACGATGCAGAAGAAAAGCTCGCGAAATCATTGGGACTGGATGTTCCAGTTTTTCTTCCGGCCGCCATCAAGGACTATTTCCGCATTGCGTCCACCGCAAAGGCCGGGGTTTTCAATCGTATGCACGCCTGTGTCGGGTTTGCCGGACTCGGTATTCCGTCTGTCGGGATAGGGATCGATTCAAGAATGATGATGGTTCAGGAGATCGGGTTGCCGACTTTTTATGTGAAGGATTGTACGGTCGAACTTCTGGAGACAGAGGTGAACCGGTTGCTTGCAATACGTGGGTCCGAAGCGCTCAGACTGAAGGCATTGCAGAAAAATACACTGCAATCCTATAAAAACCTGCTCAAGACAACCCTGGGGCAGACCTCAATAAAGGGAATATAGAGTGAGAAATTTGAAGAACGTATTGATCCGGATCGCCAACAATCTGCTTCCGGCGGTAGTTAAAGGGCTGAATTTTTCGAATACGCTGGCCAGCCCTAAGACCGCGATACAGCAGAAGCAATTGATGGCCACCCACAGAAGTATGCAGCATGCAGGCATGCCTCCGTTTCCCATGCAGGATGTCGGCTTTCGAGTTCACTCGCAGTACGATGAAGATGGCATTCTTTTGTTCATATTCGCATTGATCGGAACGACGAATAAAAAGTGCATTGAGATCTGTGCCGGAGACGGGATCGAGTGTAATACGGCCAACCTGATTATCAACCATCGCTGGGTCGGCATGCTGTGCGATGGTGACTCGTTAAGGCGGCAGAGAGCTCAAAAGTTTTACTCGGCACACCCGGATACGCGGATCTGGCCTCCCGTTATTCTTGGGGACTGGATTTCGCGGGAGAACGTGAACCGGATTGTTGTTGAACATGATTTCGGGGGTGAGGTTGATTTGCTCTCGCTGGATATGGATGGCGTTGACTATTGGTTGTGGGATGCAATCACGGAAGTCTCTCCGCGGGTTGTTGTGCTTGAATTCAACCATCTTTTGGGGGCGGATGTTGCTGTTACTATTCCCTATGATCCGGCGTTTGTTGCGGAATTCACACCGCACGGAGCCGACTATTCCGGAGCTTCACTTGGAGCCTTCGTGAAGCTTTCAAAATCAAAGGGGTATCGGCTCGTCGGCGTGAATTCGATTTCAACCAATGCGTTCTTTGTCCGCAATGACATTGAAAACGCTTGGTTGCCGGAAATCGACCCCGCCACTTGTTTTGCGCATCCGCGGGCAAAATTCGGCATGGACGTTCGCTATCAAAAAATAAAAGACAAGGTCTGGGAAGAGGTCTGATGATTGATCCCTGGATGGGTCGAATCACTTTTCAAACAGCTCCAGTATCTTGTTTTTAATCCCTTCCGTCGGATTGGAATAAAATTTACTGCAATACAGCCGATCATGTGTTTCGTCGAAGGCAGGAGGAATTTCCGAAGGAGCCATGTAAGGCGGGTTCAAGAAGTTTGTTCTGGAGAAACGACGCAAGGTGAATGGGTTTACCGTATGGGTGGCCTCCGAGCTGAACCCGATGTTCTTGATCAGGTTTCTTGCCGGGACGATGGATTTGCCCTTTGCCAATGCCTTGACGAGTGACCACTGGTAGTCCCATGTGTCGAGTTTGTTCGCGTGGATGCGGTCCAGGGTTTGAACCCTTTGCGTGTATTCTTCATTTGTCAGGCAGCACGGCTCGAGCAGTTTTTTCTCCTTGATTTCAGGCCAGTTTTTCAAACTCGGATCGTAGTTGGTCCAGCGGTCTCTCCATGTTGCCCAACCCCAAATGACTCCATAGCGTGAAAAAAAGTAGGAGGATTCATGTTGGGGACGGTAGCGCAGTAAATTTGTTCCGCAAACTTGGACCACAGTTGGGTCGTCCTTGTAGCGCCCCAGCATCGCATCGCAAAACGTAAAGAATGATGGATCCGGCAGGCAATCGTCCTCGAGAATGATGGCCGTTTCTTCCAGCTCAAAGACCCAGCTGATTCCCGAAGCTACCCGCCCTCGGCATCCCATGTTTTGCTCCGCATAGTTTCTGTGGACGTCGCACGGCCAGTCGATCATCCCTTCGACGATACGGCGGGTTTCGGCGCAGCGTTCGGCTTCGCCGGGCTTGTGCGCGCGGGGGCCGTCGGCGATGAGGTAAAGTTTTTCCGGACGGGCGTCGCGGATGCGCTCGAAGACCTTTCGGGTGCAATCGGGTCGGTTGAAGACGATGAAGGCTATGGGTGTGTTCATGTTTTACTTCTTAATACTGCTGACAAACGCCCATGACAGTACCACTCAAAATATATTCTGTCCATCGGGTGCATGTAGTGATTTACCCAAAGCACCAGCGAAAGGCTTTGCGAGTAATAAGGACAGGGTGCTTCAATCCTAATCGAAGCTGGATAATCATTATTCTTGAATCAATTATATCTAATTGATACAAATGAAAACTTAATAGTAACTGGTAGCATGTCATCATTAATTATGAGGTGAATATGAAAAAGATAATTATTGGGTTAGTTATGAGTGTCGTTTTATCGGGCAAGGGCGAACTGTTATGGTTTACAGATAGTGAAGCCTTTAATGCGGCTGCTGAAGGTGGATTAACTTATCTGGATTTCGAGAATCCCGTTGTCAGCACTGGGGATTATATGGAACGTAATTCACCATGGAAAGTGACGCCAGAAGTAACACTTGTAAGTGCCTTCCATGCCATATACTTGATCTCTTCTAGTCAATCAACCTGGGGAATAAATCATGGAACTGGACAGATTGTATCTTTTGATGGATTGAGTGGCGGCTCAATTAAGGTGCCGAATTCGACTGCATTTTCATTGGAGTTGATGAGCGGTGTGACAAATAGACAGTTTCAGGCTTATATTAATTTATCTGGGGAAGCGGATGTTTATTTTTCAGATGCAATGATTCCTGAGTATCGGACCTCTGCAAAAGCATTCTTAGGTGTAGTGTCTACCGATCCAAATATAGTGATAAATGGACTGACCATTGTTGGGAATGATATTTCGGATAATTATTATCAGGCAAGATTTGATAATCTTCAGTACAAGGCTATTCCGGAGCCTAATGCTGTTGTGTTGATGATTTCTTCATTCTCAGGTTATTGGTTTTGGCGCCGCCGACGGTGGCAAAGTTTTGTGGCTGCCGCATATCGCAAATAGAGCGCAAAACGATTCATATCTTTTTCGTGAAAAACAGGTAATTCACCAATAAGGGATTGGAACTCAATTCGCTCGTATACAGATCTGCATGATGCGTTCGTCATGCCGGTAGCGTTCAAGCAGGGTCTCGCAGAACGGGAAAAAGGACGGATCGGCGAGAATGTCGTCTTCCATGATGATCGCGGTTTCTTCCTGCTCGAAGACCCAGTCGAGTCCGGAGGGAATCCGCTTGCCGCATCCCATGTTGGCGTCGGAAAAGTTTTTCCTGACATCGCACGGCCAGTCGATCATCCCTTCGACGATGCGGCGGGTTTCGGCGCAGCGCTCGTCTTCGCCGGGCTTGTGCGCGCGGGGGCCGTCGGCGATGAGGTAAAGTTTTTCCGGACGGGCGTCGCGGATGCGCTCGAAAACCCGGCGGGTACAGTCGGGTCGGTTGAAGATAATGAAGGCAACAGGGGTTTTCAGTGGGGCGTTCATGCATCTTACTCCTCTTTAAGTAAAACATGGACTGCTGTGGAAACACATTGCCCGAGCGCGCTGATCGTTTGGCTGAGCGCCAATGCCTCCGACTTCAACCGGTTGCGGAGCGAGGGGTCGCCGGCCAGTTTCATCATGCGATCGCGGAAATCGCCGGGACAGTCCGGCGAAAAGAGGAATCCGTTTTCGCCGTCGCGGATGATTTCGGCGATGCCGCGGAGGTTGACGGCGAGGATGGGCTTGGCGCAGGCCATTTCGTGGGCGAGGGTGTCGGTCATGTGGAAATGGTCGGTCGCCTGTCCGATGCGCATGACGAGGCCGATGTCGGCGGAGGCGAGGGCGTTGTTGAGGTCGGTTTCGGAGGGGAGCCAGCCGGCGAAGACGACGCGGTCGGCGATGCCGAGTTTTTTCGCCTGCTTTTTGAGGTTTTCCATTTCGGGGCCGTTGCCGATTAAGAGAAACTTGATACTTGAAACTTGAGACTTGAAACTTTGATCTTTGAGTTTGTTTAGGGTTTCGGGCTTGGGATTTAGGATTTCCGCCAGGCGCTGGAGTACCCAGTCGTTGCCCTTGTTGGGGTGGAGGATGCCGTGGTGGCTGAGGACGATGTCGGCATCGGTAAAGCCGAACCGCTGGCGGGTGGTTTGGCGCGTGGCTTCGTCGACCGGGTGGAATTTGGCGTGGTCGATGGGGTTGCGGTAGAGGTGCATGGCCGCTTTGGGAACGCCGCGTTCGGCCAGGAATTCCTGGGTATAGAGCACCTTGGTGAAAATGATTGGCAGTTTCTGCCAGGCGGCGAAGTCGATGCGCTCGATGAGATCGCGCAGCCAATGCAGGCGAGGATGCTTCTCGGTGTAGATCCGGGCAAAGAAGTCCATGACGGTGATGGCGACGTTCGGACCGAAGAACAGCCGCAGGATGGGGGCCGTGAGCGGCACGGTTTCGTCGTTCCAGATGAGTTTGGTGCCGTTCATGCGGCAGCGCAGGCCGATGAGCGGCAACCAAAAATACCAAGGGATGGTTTTGGTGATCTTGTCGTTGGGATTGGCGCGGTTCCAGGTGTAGGGCAGTTCGTGCAGGTGCAGTTTGGCCCGTAATGCGGGGTCGTGCTTTTCCGTGGTTTTTGGGCCGTAGAAGTGGATTTCGGCTCCGGCGGAAAGCCGGTCGATGATGCCCGGAACGGCATGGCCGCCGCAGCAGATCCAGCCTTCAAGCCCGTAGCGGTGGATGAACGCGATTTTGGGCCTCATGCCGCCACCATGGCCGCGTTGCGGGGTTCGGGGCCGAGGTTGAATTGGTAGCGCATGAAGGCGCCGATGAGGCGCGAGGCCTGCGGCGCGGGACGCATGGCAGAATCCGGCAGCAGTGCCGGATCGTCGGCCTGTTGCCAATCGCGGAGGATGGCGAGGACATCGGCCGGGCATTCCAAGGTGGGGAGTCTACGTGTTTTTGCGCAGGCGCCGCAAACCAAGCCGCCTTGCTGGGCGCAGAAGCGCAGGTGGTTTTCGGCGGAGCAGGCGACGCACGACTGGAGGTTGGGCGCTTGGCCGAAATGGTCGCAAAACCTTAGTTCGGCCCACGGCAGGAAGTGGGGGTTGCGGCCGTGTTCGGCCGCCCAGTCGAGCAGGATTTCGAGGAAGGCGAAGAGTTCGGGCTGGGGCGATTCGTCGGGCGTGGCCCTGTTGACGAGCAGGGTGAGGTAGGAGGCGGCCTGCATGGCGCGCCAGTCGGTGCGGAAGGTGTCGCGTCGTTGCAGGATGGCGCACTCCTTGGCGGTGTGGAGCGTCTCGGTGCGTTTGGGGAAATAGAGCAGTTCGCTGGTGGAGAAGAGTTCGTATTCGCCGAGGAACGGGCTTTTGGGCCGCAGCGCGCCTTTGAGCAGGGTCGAAATCTTCCCCTGGTGGCGGGTGAGCCAATGCACGATGCGCGAGGTGCTCGAGTAGGGGAAGATGGCGAGCGGTATGGCTGTGGTGCGGACGATCATGGCGGGGTTGGGTCAGGGGACGAGGTTGAGCATGAGCAGCGTGACGCCGTAGTAGATGAGCAGGGCGAATATGTCGTTGGAGGCCGAAACGAAGGGGCCCGAGGCGACGGCGGGGTCGACCTTTACCCGATTGAGCAGCACCGGCACGAGCGCGCCGAAGACCGCGGCGAACGACATGGCGGAAAAGAGCGCAATGCCGACGGTAAGCGCCAAAAGCGGCGCGGCGACCGCGCCGTGGCTATCGCCATGGCTGATGACAAAGCGGGCCCAGAGCCCGATGACGCTGCCGCAGATGAGCCCCATGCCGGCCCCAGCCATGATTTCATGCGTCAGGATCTTCGTGATCCGGCGGCTGTGGCTGATGCCCAGGGCGATCCCGCGGATGATGAGGGTGGAGGACTGGATGCCGGTATTCCCGCCCATGCCCATGATGATGGGGATGAAAAAGCTCAGCGCGAGGATTTCCGCCAGGGAGAGGCGGTTGACGAAGCTTTTCAGGATGAGGCTGCTGACGAAGCCGGAACCGAGCGTGATGAGCAGCCAAGGCAGGCGCGCCTTGCAGGCCTGGAGCGGGGTGGTGTCGTCGAGTTCCGAATCGCTCGAACCGGCGAGCTTGAAGATGTCCTCCGACGCCTCTTCTTCCATGACGTCGATGATGTCGTCGACCGTGATGCGGCCGACCAGCTTGTTGTTCCAGTCGAGCACCGGCAGCGAGCTGAGGTCGTATTTCGAGGCGAGCCGCGCGACCTCCTCCTGGTCGGTGTCGGTATGGACGACGACGCTTTCGCTGTGGGCGATTTCGCCGAGGGTCTTGTCCCGGCTGGCTTTCTTGAGCAGCTCCCACAGCTCGACATGGCCGATCAGGTGCTCCTCCGCGTCGACCACGAAGGCGTAGTAGACCGGCTCTTCGAGGTCGAGCGATCCGATGTGTTCGAGCGCCTCGGCGGTGGTCATGGAGGCGCGCACCGACACGAAGTCGGTGGTCATGATGCCGCCGGCGGTGTCCTCTTCGTATTGGAGCAGCTCGCGAACCTCTTCGGTATCCTCGCCCTCCATGAGTTCGAGAACCGCTTTGCTGCGGCCCTCCTCCATCTCTCCCAAGACGTCGGCGGCGTCGTCCGGCGCCATCTCTTCGACGATGTCGGAAATTTCCTCGGCAGTCATCTCCTCCAGGATTTCGGCGCCGGCCTGTTCGTCGAGTTCGGCGAGCACGTCGGGCTTGATCTCCTCATCGACCAGGTCGAAGAGACCGGGCTGGATGGCTTCGGGGGCGTGGTTGATGATTTCCGCGATGTCGGCCGGATGCAACTCCGCGAAGAGTTCCGGGATTTGCTCCCAAAGCTCGTCCTTGATGCAGAAATTGACCCGCTCCCTGATGCGGTTGCTGATGGCCATCGGCTAGCCCCGTTGAGGTTTCGCGGAAGATAATGGTTGGCCGGGGCAACTCCAAGCCCTTAGTAGGCCGGATAGTTCGCCGGATAGGCCTTGCCCGGCTTCCGCCGCCAATGCTTGTAGGACCAGAGCCAATACTCCGGATGGGCGCGGATTTCGGCGGAAATCCCGTCTTGGATCTGCTGGGTCAGCTCCTTGGCCACCGCATCGGCGTCCCGATCCTTGCCAAACGGCGGAGGGTCGATGGTTTGCGTGATGCGGATGCGGTAGCTCCCGCCCGGTTCGGGCAGGCAGAAGCCGAGCATGATGGTGGTTCCCGTGCGGTAGGCCAGCGCTGCCGGAGCCGGCGAGACCGACATCGGCAACCCCAGGAAATCGACCAAGATCCCGCCATCCTTTTCGCCCGTATTCTGGTCGAGCACGAAGGCCGCTTTGCCGTTGTTGCGGAACCGCGAGATCAGCGTCTTCAACGCGCCTTTTCGGGCGATGATGGTTTGGCCGGTACGCTCCCGGTGCTTGATCAGGATGCGGTCGACGGCGCTGTTCTTGATGGGGGCGGCGATGCTGGCCATGTCGGCCCCCATCAGGGCGTAAGCCTGTCCCATGATCTCCCAGCTGCCCATGTGCGCAGTGATGCACACCACCGGGCGGTTCTTGAAGAATTCCGTCATGGCCGGCCCTTCCTCGAAGACGGTGTACTGGAGGATGCGCTTTTCCGGATTCCGGGAGAACCAGAAGACATCCAGCATGGTTTGGCAGAAGGTTGCGAACGACGAGCAAAGGATGCGCCGCTTTTCGCCTGCGCTTATCGCGTCGCCGAAAACCGCGTCGATATTCATCAACCCGATGCGTCGTTCGCTCGGGAGGAGCCACCATGCGAGTTTCCCGGCCAGCCGCGAAAGGCCGACGACCGCTCCCCGGGGCAGGAGCGGAACGAGCGCCTGCAATAGCAGGATGCCGCCCGTTTCGAACGGACGGCGCAACCGGCGGCGTATGGTTTTACTGCTGGCCATGGAACATTTCCAAAAATGAACCGTAAACTTTATCGACAACCTTGGGCGACACCAATATTTTTCGGTACCTACGTTAACCAAAGGAGAAACCCATGATAAGGCGCTATTCGTTGCTGGTCCTGCTGGCCGCCGTTTTTGCGGGATGCAGCTCCCAAGAACACACGGACGCGATCGACCTGATCGAAGACCATGAACAGCAACTGGAACAACAAAGGAAACATCCCATGATCCTGATGAAGACCTCCGCCGGGGAGATCAAAATCCAACTCGACCAGGAAAAAGCCCCCCAAACCGTCGAAAACTTCCTCGGCTACGTCGCGGCCGGCCACTACAACGGCACCATCTTCCACCGGGTCATCGACGGCTTCATGATCCAGGGCGGCGGCTTCGACGAAAAGATGGTCCAAAAGCCCGCGCCGCGCACCGTGCAGAACGAAGCGAGCAACGGCCTGAAAAACGTCGTCGGCAGCATCGCCATGGCCCGCACCTCCGCGCCCCATAGCGCCAGCGCCCAGTTTTTCATCAACGTCGGCGACAACGACTTCCTCAACTATCCCGGCCAGGACGGCTGGGGCTACTGCGTATTCGGCCAGGTGGTCGAAGGCATGGACGTCGTCAACGCCATCAAGGGCGTCAAGACCGGCAATGCCGGCCACCACCAGAACGTGCCGCTCACGCCCGTGGTGATCCTCGAAGTAGTTGTCGTGGAGTGACGGTTGGTCAGTGGGTCGTGACTGAGAAGATTTTTACTACTGCATCAGGGGTTTGTTTGCGTAGAAAGCAGGGAGGGTGGCGATGAGATTGAAATTTTTCGGGGTGGGAGTGTGCTTGCTTGCAGGTTTTTCCTCATGGGGCGGACTAGACACGACTCCTCCCGATGGTGTCGTGGACAGCCTCTATGAGTTGAAATCGCTCTTTGTTGAACACCAATACGCCTACCTGCCTATCAGCCCGCCAAGTGAGGCGGTGTTCTCTCAAGACTACAGCACTGTGGTTCCTGTGGATTGGAGGGATTTCCCGAAGGCGTTCACCAAGCAGATGTATGCGGAAATGAACGCCAATGGCTATCCGCTCTACCGGATAGCCGTCTATGAGGATTCGCTCACACGGGAAACAGTCTTCCTGAATTCGTATGGAACCGAGGTCTGTCGACTGGCGGCGGAAAAAAACTACGATCCCTACCTGTGGCAGAAAAACCATTTCCTGCTTTCCACGTCCTCCCTGATGGATCCTTGGGCGAAGTGGATATTCGATCCTGCCCATATCGCGGCGGAGTTCACTCTGGTTCCGCAGATTTTCTATGCGGACTATGTTCTGGCAGAAGAACAACGCCGATTGGACGAAGCCGTAACCATGCCGATGATGGCGACCATGTCGCTTCTGGAGGGAGACGGAATGGCGATCAGCATGGGAATGGATTCCAACGGATTCGTGAAGTTGGACATCGACCTGCCGCCGGATTTCGGCAACCACGCCGAAATATTCGGCACCTACAATCTGGTCTACGTGCCTTGGGGCGTGGCGGCAAACCGCCTCTCTAGCACGGGCGGAACCCATTTGGCATGGACCGATCCGGCTTCCATTGTGCGGGAAACCGGCTTCTACATCGTGTCGGACGCCGATCTAGACTCCGACGGCGACGGCTATTCCAACCTGAGGGAAACCCTCACCACCACCAACAATCCCAATGTGTTCGATCTGGTCGATGAGGATCAAGACGGCATGCACGACTGGTATGAAACCATCCTCTTCGGTGGTCTTGGACAGGCAGGAACAGGGGATTTCGATGGCGACGGCATCCCCAACAACCAGGAGATGGTCTACACGACATCCGGTAGCGGAGCGCCCAAGGTAACCATAACCACCGATCCGTCGCTGTACGACACGGACGGAGACGGCATGAACGACGGATTGGAATCCAGCTATCCCTTCCTTGATCCGCTCGATCCCTCGGACGCCGACTACGACCATGACGGCCTGAGCAACTGGGTAGAATACCAGCTTGGTACGACCATCAACAACTGGGATACCGACGGGGATACGCTTCCAGATGGCATCGAAGTGGAATGGGGCACCGACCCACTTTTTGCCGACAACTTGGAGTCAGATGCTGACGGGGACGATCTTTCCCTGCGGGACGAGTATCATTACGGATCCAATCCCAACCTCGCGGACAGCGATGGCGATGGCGTGGATGATGGTGACGAAGTGGCGCAAGGCAGCAGCCCATCAAATGGTTCCGATGGCGGTGCTGCACCTGATCAAGCCGACACGATCTCCTTGACGCTTACGGTGGGCGATCCCAGCAATAGTGAATCCGAAATCTATGAAATGGTTCTATCCGGCGAACGGACGGTGCGCCTCAATTCGGGAAGCTATGGAAACGTGGAGACTGGTACGTTCACCTTTCTCAAAGGAAACAGCTACGAGCTTACCATCCGCCATGTGGGATCAGACCGAGAAACTCCGGACTACGACTACACGGCCAGCGTGGTGGGCACAGGTATTATTAAGGCCGATCCTGAAGGGATACTTGGAACCCGCTATACATCAGGAGGCGACTTCTTCGCCGAGGGGAAGTCTGCGACGGTGCATTTGCCAAAGGTTTCCTTTACCCTCTCCCAAACCACCATGACGTTGAAGCACGACAACCAATGCGCCCTTGAAATCACGACCGAACCGGAAAGCGTTGTATTCAGCGGCCACGAATACATGATCCGGTTCGAGAACGAAACAGGCTGGTATTCGCTCGGAACCGGGGAGTCCATGGATTGGACGACGAAAGTCGCCGGAAAGTTCCGGTTGCGGGCTCAGGCCGAAATTGAAGGGGTTCAGGTAACGTCAGGAGAGCAGAGCGCAACCGTGCAATTTCCTTTGGCTGGAGAGGTTATCTTAGATTCGGGCGTCGTATCTGCAATGGATCTGGCTTGGAATTTGAACAAGAACGGGGCTGATGCACAGGGGTTTCATGAATTCGGATTCATGATTAATTTAAATACGGCCAACAATGAGTACGAAATTGGCAGTATCACTCCTTCAATAAAATATTCTTGGGACGACGAGGACACTGGAGTGGCTGTTCTTCACGACAAATGGTCTGATCCTGCAAGTCCGTCACCAATTGAATCCGGAGTGACATATTCAGTTACCTGCTTCCATACACACCCGCCGCTGACTGATGCTCCGGAGGGGTTTTGGAGAATTGTTGGCCCTTCAAGCGAGGACTTAACACTGCATTATTCTGCGGATACTCCAGGAGTGGTTCGTGATTACATTGGTGTTGATCACGTTGTTCTTCCAGGACATTCCAAAGATGATCCTGAAAAGCTTTACTATCCACTTGGGCCATTTCAGCGGGGGATATAGAGATGAAAAAAGTCATTCAACTATTGGCAGCCAGCGGCGCAGTTATTTTTTTATGCGTATTAATAATTTCAAAGCAGTCACGTCAGAATGATTTTGAAACGGGAAACAAACCGGAATATCCAGTGCTTACATATGGTGCAGATGAGACACCTCGGCTGTTCATATCCCCTAATGAAGAAAGAGTAAATGTACCCGTTGAGGAAAGCAACGCCGATACTGAGTATATAAAAATATACGATAGTATTGGAGGCGGCACAGAAGAGGATCGAAAATCGTTGGCAGATACCCTGTTTAAAAATGGATATAGGC
>JBGSLE010000366.1:0-2386 GCA_041740875.1 Pontiella sp.
ATCCTTGGTCATGCCGGCCTTGGAGGCATTGCCGTTCATCCAGTGCATCCAGGTCAGCGGCCGGCAATCGGCCGGCGGATGGACAAAGTTTTCCGCCAGGACATCGCGGGATTGATCCGCGGCGTGCGACAGGTTGCCCGCCCCGAGGAGGAGCGCGAGGCGCAGGCCGATCCGTTGTGCCGATGAAATAAGCATTTGCTACTCCGCCGATTCCTTGATGCGGATATTGCGGTATTGCACCGTGCCGTTCTTGGCCTTGTGGAGCTGTAGTCCGAAAAAGCCCTTGGCATAGGTGCCGTCATCGACCCAATGCGCCGCCGGCACGCCGTTGACCCAGGTCTTGACGGTGTTGCCTTTGGCCTGGATGGTCAGGCGGTTCCAGCCTTCCACATTCAAGGCGGCCCGCGCGGCCTGGTGCTCTTCGAGCCACAGCGGATAGAAATAGCCGCCGCAGTCCTGCCCGTAGATGCCTCCCGACCAGCCGCGGTCGCTGCGGCTTCCCTCCATTTCGGCCTGCGGCCCCATCACGGTCTCCCAGGTTTTGCCGGGTTTGACCATTGCCCGGAACATGACGCCGGAGTTGATGTTCTCCACCCATTTGATTTCGCAGGTGAAGATGAAGTCGGTGAAGTCCTCCCGCTCCGTGCAAAGATAGGTGCTGGGCTGATCGGCGACGCAGGTTCCGGTGATGACGCCATCGGCCGCCGCGAACCGGGATTGCCCGCCGCGCGTTTTCCAACCCGTCAAATCCTTGCCGTTGAAGAGGGGCTTGAATCCCTCCGCGAGCGCTGGCTCGGCATCCGTGTTGAGCAGCATCGCTTCTGGCTTCGGCGCGTTTGCCTGCTTCTTATATTTTCCAAACCATTCATTTTGGCTCGGATCGACGGTACCGGCGTTGGCGGCCAAGGCCGCGACGACGGACAAACTCATGCTAGCGGAAAGATTCAATTTCACGGTGCCACATCCTTTTGCTTTACGGGGCCGGGGCGCTGCCCGGTCCGATTTTATAATCCACCACGCGGATCGTCTGGCCGTCTTGTCCGATCATGGAAATCCAGCCCTCCGTCCGCACCCTCGTCTTGTCCACGCCCATTTTGCTGTCCCTGAAAAGCGAACGGTCCACGACCGCCACCGTTTCCGTCGCCCCGAAATTGCTGGCCGAGGTGCGTTTGACGGCGGAGTCCGACACGACGTAGAGCGTATCGCCCGGGCCCGCAACCAGCGCACCGGAAACGTCCGTGTCCTGGCGCGTCCAAGTGCCCGAGGCCGGATCGCGCTTGAAATAGACCGGGGTTCCTTTTTCGCCGCGCACCAGGACATGCACGCGCCCGGCGTCGTCCACCGTCATCGAACCGCCGTTGATGTACGCCGTGCCAGGCGGGATTTTCCAGACGGCGATGCCCGGCGAATCGGCCGTGATGAAATCCGCGCCCGTCGTGGCCACCACGCGCCCGTCGTTGTTTTTCCAGGTCTTCCCGTGGTCGTCGCTGTAGGCGTAGCACAGGTCGTGGCAGGTGCTGGCGTCCGGGGTGTCGCGCCAGCACCAGGTCATGTGGCGCCGTCCGTTGTGGATCGCCAGGCCGTGCGGGTAGGCGTTGACCGTCTTGTTTCCGCCCGACCAGCGCTTGTCGATCAGCTTGCTGGACGGTTCGTCGTTGATGCGCCAGCGCCCGCCTTCGTATTCGAAAAAATTCGAGGAGGCGCTGCCCGATCCGCCGTCCATGCGCAGGTACAACGCGAAGCGCGTTCCGTCGCTGGTAAAGCTGGGGTAGGTGACGGATTCGAGCTTGGGCCCGCCGAGGTTGTCCATCACCGGCCCGAACAACGCCGCGCTCCAGGCATGCGCGGCCGGGTTGTCCGCCACTGGTTGCTTGCTGGCGCGGTAGCGCAGCGTCGAAAGGTGTTGGTCGAACGAGAGGTGGATCACGCCGTCGGGGGAAATCCCCATGGCGACTTTTTCATGGCCGTCACCGAATCCCTTGGATATGGGGCCGCCCGTGCCCCGGTCGCCGGTTGCGCTGCGCTGGTAGCCGGGCAGCGACACCACCGACCATGCGCCATCGGGCAACGGACGGCAGGCAACGGAAACCTGGCAAGCATCGTCCCAGTAGGCGGCATACTGCCAGCCCTTGTGCGACTGCAACGCACCGGATCCGAAATTCCAAATGCTGCCCGGCTGCACGATCTCTTTCGGCATGCCGTTTTGGCCAACGACCGAGATGCGCCCTTTTTCGGACGCGTTCGCGAGGGAGAGGCCGGCGCAGGCGAGGATGGACAGGAAGAGGGCGCGGGTCATCGGACTTCCATGTTCACGCTTCCGGAAACATCTTCGTCAAGCACCCAGCGGGAGCCGCTACGGTGCGCGCGGACGGGTTGGCCGTTGGCG
>JBGSLE010000367.1:0-1651 GCA_041740875.1 Pontiella sp.
CATGCTGAGCCGAGCGACTGAGGCTGGAAGGTCTCGAAGACTCAACCATTCCAGCCCTACAACCCTTAAGTCAGTGCCATTCGTGTCAGTCCTATCTATTAACCTTTTACGTTGAGCGCCGGTGTCACCTATTTTCGGCCATCGCTACCTTGCGGTGGCCTTTTCCTATTCCTGCACTTCCTGCCTCTGGAAGAATCCGGTACAACGTGTACCTGTTTCCAAAGGAGATTGCGATGAATGGAAGACATGCGGGGGTTGGCAGGCTGCTTTTGCTTGGGATGGTGTTTTGCGGGTTGCATGCGGCGGCGCAGGGTTGGCCGCAGTTTCGCGGACCGGGAGGCGATGGGCAGGTTGATGCGGAGTCATCCCGTCTTCCCCTGAGCTGGAGCGAGACCAGTCACGTCCTTTGGAAAACCGCGATCCCGCATGTCGGCTGGTCGACCCCGGTGGTGATGGATGGCCGGATTTGGCTCAGCAGCGCCACGGAAGAGGGCCATGATTTTTACGCCTTTTGCGTGGATGCGGATACGGGAAAGATCCTGTTTGAAAAGCAGCTTTTCCATTGCGACGAACCGGAACCGCTCGGGAACAGCGTCAATTGCTATGCCGCGCCGTCGGCGTCGCTTGAGCAGGGGCGGGTCTATATTCACTTCGGGAGCTATGGAACGGCCTGCCTGGATACGGCAACGGCCGAGGTGCTTTGGAAGCGTTCGGATCTTCCTTGCCGTCATTACCGCGGGCCGGGCTCCTCGGCGATCCTGCACGGTGACCTACTGATTCTGACGTTCGACGGCGTGGATCAGCAATACGTGGCTGCGCTCGACAAGCGCACCGGAAAGACCGTTTGGAAAACCGAACGGAAGATCGCGTGGGACGATATCGATGAAAATGGAAATCCGAAACGCGATGGCGACGCCCGCAAGGCGTTCACCACGCCGATTGTGATCAAGGTCGATGGAAAGGAACAACTGATCAGTCCTGCATCCGCCGCCGTGTTTGCCTACGAGCCGCGCACCGGAAAGGAAATCTGGAAAGCGGGCCATGGCGGGCACTCGGTATCCGCCAGTCCCGTTTTCGGCAAGGGGCTGGTGCTCACCACGACGGGCCTTCGGGGGAGCACGATGATGGCGATCCGGCCCGATGGTGCAGGCGATGTGACGAAATCGCACATGGTGTGGCGTTTTGAGGACAAGGATGTCCCCACAACCCCGTCGCCGGTGGTGGTGGGCGACCTGCTCTTCATGCTTGGCAATCGGGGTACCGTTATCTGTCTGGATATCGGAACGGGCCAAGAAGTATGGCGCGAGCGGCTGGGCGGGAATTATATCGCGTCGATGCTCTGCGCGGGCGATCGCATCTACTGTTTCAACATCAATGGGAAAGCCACCGTGATCCGTGCGGGGCGAACCTTCGAAAAACTGGCAGAGAGCGAGCTGGATTCCGGGTTCATGGCATCGCCGGCGGTCGTCGGCAACGCGCTGATTCTCCGAACCAAGACGCACCTTTACCGTATTGAAGAAAAATAGAACGGCGTTGTTTTTATAGGGGTCATGCGGAAGATCCGCCTCGTTTGACCGCGCATGCGCTGCAAAATGGAGGGCGAGGCTCCGTCCGAGCCTCATTCCGCACCGCTACAATGGCTCGGACGGAG
>JBGSLE010000368.1:0-4577 GCA_041740875.1 Pontiella sp.
AACCGACGGACTGAACCTCCCGGCGGCCGGCGTTGCGGTCAGCGAACGGGGCTATGTCGCCGTCGACGAACTCAGCCGGACCAACGTGCCGGGCATCTATTGCATCGGCGACGTTTCGGGGCGGATGCAGCTCGCGCACGCCGCGACCTCCCAGGCGATCTATGCCGTCGTACATGCGCTCACGGGCGAGGAAAAAATCGAAGAGGTCGTCATTCCGGGGGTGATCTTCACCTCGCCCGAGGTGGCGCTCGTCGGCCTTACGGAGATCGAGGCGAAGAAGCTGGGCATTGAAACCCATGTCGGGAAATTCCATTTCCGCGGGCTTGGCAAGGCCTTGGCATCAAACGAAACCGAAGGTTTTGTGAAGATCATCGCCGACAAGGTTTCCGATCGGATCCTAGGTGCCCAATGCGCTGGCCCGCATGCCACGGATTTGATCAGCGAAATGGTCTTGGCGGTGCGCGAGGAGCTGACCGCCGAGGAGCTGGGCAACACGGTCCACGCCCACCCCACGTTTGCCGAGGTCTGGATGGAGGCGGCCCATGCGTTGCACAAGGCTTGCATACACGCGCCGCCGGCCCGGTAGGGGCGGGGGTCCGGACGCAGCCTTGTGAAGCGTCTCCACAGGCGGGCTTTTCTGGGAGGGCAAGGTTGACCCTCACAGGGCAAAGCGATACGTTCCAAGCCAATCTCAATCGGAATACAGAACAAAAAAATGCGTTTTAAAAACTCCATGGCGATAGCCGCAATCGTTGCCTCGTCCTGCTTTGCGCAGGACACCATTCTCTTGCACAACGGCGATATTCTTACGGGCGAAATCCTCCGGCAAAACTCGGAGAGCGTTTACTTCAAGTCGCCAGCCTTCGGTTCCGTCAGCGTAAGTGCGAAGGATATCGCCGAAATCCGCATCGATGCGGACGCGCTGGGCGAAGTGTCCATTCCGATCACCACCAATCAAGGAGCGGCGAGCGCCGAGCCGGTTTCCGAGCCAAAAAAGGAAGAAGCCGCCACCTCTCCGGACGCAGCCAACAAACCTTGGTCGGGACAGGCAGGGCTGGCCATCGCATTGCGCGAATCAAACATCCTCAGGCGCTCGGGGGACACCTTGGTGGAACGAAACGAGGAGTACGAATCGTACCGCGTCTATGGAAATGTGGACTGGAAGGGCGACCGCAACAACCTCCGCTGGGAATGGACCTACCGCTACAGCCGGAACGACATCCAGAAAAACGATGATTTCTTCAACGTCTCCCAGAACTACCAGCATGATTTCTCCAAGAAATACTTCGGAGGCGTAAGGACCGTCTATCAACGCGATTTCCGGCGCGGCATAGACAACGAATATCTCCAGACGGCAGAAGTCGGGGTCAAGTGGATCAACAAACCCACCCTCAAACTCACCGTTTCGAGCGGCGGCGGCTACCATCAGTACGACCGCATCGAAGATGAATATTCGGATGCCAACGGAAAGTTTGTCCTAGACGAATCCCTGCGGTGGCAGCTGATGGAGCCCCTCGCGCTTTTCCAGGAATACAAACACCTGGGCAACCTGGAGAACTACCATTTCGTGTTCACGAGCGGGATGGAGAACAAACTGGTTCAAGACCTGTTTCTGCGGCTGGAATACCGGCTCGACAGCGATACCGAGGTCAACTACAACGACAACGGCTACTACGACAAGGCCTTCCTGACCAGCCTGCTCTACAAATTCTAGCGGCAGGGTTCGTCCAATCCTAACGCGGCCGACGCCTCCAGCGGCGGATCAGCCAGCCCGCAAGCAGGAATGCCGCCAGTACCACCAGCATCGGCACCGTGTCGTTCGGGGCGTCCCATGGCGGCGGGCAAACGAAAATATCGTCCGGCGGTTCCATTTGTTCTCCAGCGACTTCAACCGTGGAAGATGATGTATTTGCGGGCAAGGTAGTTGATCATCGTGGCGGAAATCGACTTGGCGATGTAGGAAAAGGTCGTCTCCAAAGCAAAAACCCCGATCAGCACGACGCCTATCCCGACCCCGATGCCGATGCTGACGCCCGACACCAGGTAGAACAACCCCAGCTCCTTCCAACGGCCATGCTTGCCCGCCCGGAAAACAAACAGCACATTCAGGATATAGGCGGCCATGTTTGAAACGATGAAGGCGCACAGGTTGCAAAGGATGAAGTTGACGGTGCGGATGTTTTCCGCAACCGGCTCCACCTGCAAATGGAACAAGCGGACAAGGATGTCCCCTTCGGTCAGTGCCGGGAAGAAAAACCACGCCACCAAAAAAAAGGTCACGATATCCGTCGCGAACGCAAAGCCGCCGCACATGGAATACTTGAAGAATTGAAGCCCAGGGTGGTTCTTTTCAAGGAGGATTTTTTTTACCAGCTGCATCTACGTTAAGGTATTCAAGCCCCTGCCATTTAGCAAATTCCATCTCCTTAAAATGCCCCTGAATCCGTTTTTTACATGGCTTTTTCCGGCTTGGAATGCTACCTTGGAAACCGAAGTCAAGGAAAGGAAATCACCCTACGTGGTTCGCGGAAACTGGCAAATTCCTCTTACCCAATGATAACTATCAGGGAGCATGACCTTCGAACGGCCGCCCGCATGCCCTTGAACAAGGGAGGGTTCCGGAAAGCCGTTTGATTTGCGCCCACATCTATCGCCACGGTGATAGAGGATAGCCAAGCAGTCGGCCAACGCGGGGCTTCTTTTCCTGGCTTCGTTTTCTTTCGTTCAACTTCCCGGTTCTATTCCACCACCCTAGCCGCTATCTTGCCCCCATGGATCTATTCGATAGCCCATCCGAGCCCAACCGCCCCAAGGCCGGGGCGGGAACCGCCCCGCTGGCGGCTAGAATGCGGCCGCAAACGCTGGAGGATATCGGCGGGCAAGACCACATTCTCGGCGAAGGAAAGCTTTTGCGTCGGGCGATCGAGGCCGACCGTTTCAGCAGCATCATTCTCTACGGGCCGCCGGGCTGCGGGAAAACCACACTGGCGGAGGTGATTGCAAAAACCACCAACCGCCGGTTCGAGCGCACCAGCGGGGTATTGGCCAACGTCGCCATCCTCCGGAACCTCCTGGAAACCGCCAGCCACTGGAAGCGGATGAACGGACAGGACACCATCCTCTTCATCGACGAAATCCACCGCTTCAACAAATCCCAGCAGGACGTTCTCCTGCCCTATGTGGAAGACGGCGATATCATCCTGATCGGCGCCACCACGCACAACCCCTTCTTCTTCATCAACACCCCGCTCAACTCGCGCTCGCAAATCTTCCAGCTTAACCCTTTGGATCCGATGGCAGTGGTCCGCATCCTGAAACGGGCCATGGCTGCGCCGCAGGGCCTGAACGGCTTGGTGGATGCGACGGAAGAAGGCCTCGGCCACTTGGCGCGGGTCTGCGAAGGCGATGCCCGCCGCGCTCTCAATGCCCTGGAAATCGCCGCGCTGACCACCACGCCCGATGCCGACGGCACCGTCCACCTCACCCGCCGCGAAATCGAGGAGTCCATACAGAAGAAGGCGGTGGTCTACGACCACGACGAAGACGAGCACTACGACACCATTTCGGCCTTCATCAAAAGCGTGCGCGGCTCGGATCCGAACGCGGCCGTCTACTGGCTGGCCAAGATGCTCTACGCGGGCGAAGATCCCCGCTTCATCGCCCGGCGTCTGGTCATCCTCGCATCCGAGGACATCGGGAATGCGGATCCCCGCGGCCTATCCATCGCGGTGGCGGCCATGCAGGCGGCTGAATTCATCGGGATGCCCGAGGCGCGCATCGCCCTCTCGCAAGCCACGACCTATCTCGCTTGCGCTCCGAAGAGCAACGCCGCCTACCTGGCCATCGATGCCGCTATGGCCGATGTGGAGGGGGGCCGGACGCTACCCGTCCCGAAGCACTTGCAGAGCGGCCCCAAACCCGACAAGGGCGACACCGCTTACCAGTACGCCCACAACGGCGACGGCCACTTTGTCGACCAGGAATATGTACCCACCAGCAAGGTCTACTACGAACCGACCAACCAAGGCTACGAGGAGACCATCCGCAAGCGCATCGAACACTGGAATTCAAAAAGGAACAACCCGACGTGATCTCCAAAGCCCAATTGCGCCGTGAAATGGAAAAAAAACGGGCCTTGCTGGATCCGCATTGGGTGGCCGTTGCCAGCACGCAGATTGTGCAAAACATCTGCTGTCTGGGTGAATTCCGGTCGGCGCAAACCGTGGCACTCTATATGGCGATACCCGGTGAAGTCGACCTATCGAGCCTCGTCCCCCTCTGCCGGGCGCAGGGGAAGCGAACCTGCATACCGGTTTTCAACCGCGCCACCAAGCAATACGACTTGGCTGAATGGTCGGAGGAGACCCGTTTTTCGACAGGCTACTTCGGCATCCGCGAACCGGTTTTCCCCGTGCTGGCGCCCGTGCATTCCATCGATTTCATGGCGATTCCCGGAGTGGCGTTTGACCGAATCGGCAACCGGCTCGGCCGCGGCGGCGGCCACTACGACCGCCTTCTGGCCGGTTTCGGCGGATTCGCGGCGGCGGTCGCGTTCGACTTCCAGCTGGTGCCGGCGG
>JBGSLE010000369.1:0-7939 GCA_041740875.1 Pontiella sp.
GGCGGCGAGGGCGGCATTGCGCGCCCCGATTTCGGCTTTGAGTACCGCCACCTGCGCCTCGCGGTCGGGGGCGCTAATCGTGAGCAGGGGTTGCCCGGCCTTGACGGGAGTGCCGATATCGACCGGTACGGCTTCGACGTAGCCCGTGATCCGCGCGCCGATGTCGGCGGTGTGGAAGGCTTCGACGCTGGCCGGCTGGGTGGTGGTCATCTTCACATCCTGCCGCTGCACCGGGGCCAGTTCCACCGGCGTGGCCGCTTGGATGGAGGATCCCGCAAGGATTCCCGTTACAACGATATGCACCTTTTTCATTCTGCCGTTCCTCCTGTAAAAACCATTTTGGTACGCGGGCGCCGTTCGAATATCAATAACATGACAAATATAATCACGTATTGATCGTTAACACAACGCCCAATGGCGGGAATTGTGGACACCGCCGTGCATGATTGTGGCCTGCGGCCGGTTGGCGCGTCCAACGAATCCGCCACTCAATCCAGCGAAAGGTCGCCGTGGATGCGGAGGTAGTTGTGCTCTTGGTCGACCTTGAGCTCTTTGCCCGGGAAGACGATGGGCAGTTTTTTGGCGAGCATGCCCTGCACCGTGTCGCGCAGCTTGAGTTTTAGTTCGCCGGGGATGCGTTCCAGCGTCGAGAGGCGGATTTCAACGACATAGCCCGGGCCGAAGCGGGAGCCGAAACCGGCGGAGTAGGAGGCGCCCACGTTGAACAGCCCGTCCATCTCGGGGCTGGAGGTGGCACCGATGGCGGGCCGGGCGGGATGGCGCGCAAACCGGTCGCCGAACCTCGTTTCCAGTTCGTGGTCGATCTCGTCGAAGACGGATTTGAGGCGCAGTTCCCATTCGTTGGCTTTGAGGTGTCGCATGGGGGCAATGAAAACCAAACGCGGCAGCGGTTCAAGCCGTTTATGTTTCGAACCACGGCCGCTCACGGCCTCTTGGCGCTTTTTTTGGAGGCAATGTTTGACATGCCGCGCTCAATCCCTATCCTTCCGCAAATTTTCGAACAACCGGATCTTTAAACAACCAACGGAGGTATAGCCAAATGAGTGCTCCCACGAAAAACAAGAAGCTGCTGGATTGGGTAGCTGAAGTCAAAGCCATGTGCACGCCCGACCAGGTCGTATGGTGCGACGGCTCCAAGCAAGAGTATGACCGCCTGATGAACGAAATGGTCGCCAGCGGAATGGCGATCAAGCTCAACGAAAAGAAGCGCCCGAACAGCTTTGCCTTCAACTCCGACCCCTCCGACGTGGCCCGCGTCGAAAACCGCACCTACATCGCCTCCCTCAAGGAAGAGGATGCCGGCCCGACCAACAACTGGATCGATCCGGCCGAACTCAAGAAGACCATGAAGGCGCTCTACAAGGGCTGCATGAAGGGTCGCACGATGTACATCATCCCCTTCTCCATGGGCCCGGTCGGCTCGCCGATCGCCAAGAACGCGATCGAAATCACCGACTCGCCCTACGTCGTGGTCAACATGCACATCATGACCCGCGTCACCCGCAAGGTGCTCGAACTGATCGAGCAGACGGACGAATTCATCCCCTGCCTGCACTCCGTCGGCGCCCCGCTGAAGCCCGGCCAGAAGGATAGCCGCTGGCCCTGCGCCCCGATCGAACAGAAGTACATCGCCCACTTCCCCGAAGAAAACCTCATCTGGTCCTACGGCTCCGGCTACGGCGGAAACGCCCTGCTCGGCAAGAAGTGCCTGGCGCTGCGCATCGCCTCCAACATGGCCCGCCATGAAGGCTGGATGGCCGAGCACATGCTCATCCTGCGCTTCACCAACCCCAAAGGCAAAAAGTTCCACGTGGCCGCCGCCTTCCCGTCCGCCTGCGGCAAGACCAACCTGGCCATGCTGCAATCCACCGTGCCGGGCTGGAAGGTCGAAACCATCGGCGACGATATCGCCTGGATGAAGCCCGGCCCCGACGGCCGCCTCTACGCCATCAATCCGGAAGCCGGCTTCTTCGGCGTCGCCCCGGGAACCTCGAAGGCCTCCAACCCGATGGCGCTGGAAAGCTGCCGCAAGGACGCGATTTTCACCAACGTGGTCGTCACCCCCGACCTCGACGTCTGGTGGGAAGACATGGGCGTTCCCTGCGCCGGCGGAACCGACTGGTTGAACCGTCCCTGGACGCCTGACATGAAGGATGCCGAAGGCAAGAAGGTCAAGGGCGCCCATCCGAACAGCCGCTTCACCGCCCGCGCCGAACTTTGCCCGGTCATCTGCGACGATTGGCAGAATCCCGCCGGCGTCCCGATCGACATCTTCGTCTTCGGCGGCCGCCGCACCACTACCATGCCGCTGGTTCATGAAGCGTTCGACTTCAACCACGGCGTCTACATGGGCGCCACCGCGGCTTCTGAAGCCACGGCTGCCGCGCTTGACGTTAAGTCGTTGATCCGCTTCGACCCCTTCGCCATGACCCCGTTCATCGGCTACCATGCCGGCGACTACGTGGCGCATTGGTTCGAAATGGGCGACCTGCTCGGCGACAAGGCCCCGCGCTGCTTCTACGTCAACTGGTTCCGCAAGGATGAAAACGGCAAGTGGCTCTGGCCCGGTTTCGGCGACAACTCCCGCGTCCTGAAATGGATGTGCGAGCGCGTCGAAGGCAAGGTCGGCGCCCGCGAAACCGCGATCGGCCTGATGCCGCTCGACGGCGACCTGACCCTCGACGGCCTCGACATTCCGGCCAAGGATTGGAAAGAGCTGATGAAGGTCGATACCAAGCTGATCAAGGCGACCGTTGAGGACGCCGAGCAGTACCTGGCCAAGTTCGGCAAGAAGCTCCCCGCCCGCATGACCGAGCAGCTCAAGGCCCTCAAGGCCCGCCTCGGCTAAATTCACCTGTAGTGAATGAAAAAAGCGCTCCGGTTTCCGGGGCGCTTTTTTTGTTCCTCCGTGGATGGAACGGCTTGGGCATTCTTCCATGAAGCGCCCTAATCGTTGCGCTTCCCGTGTTCGGCGGCATACTTCCGCAGCAGCGCCTTTTCTTCGCCGTTCATATAGTCGGCGATGTCCGCAATGACGGAGCCATCGCCGTTGAACGCCTTCACCAGCGGCCCGAACTGGGTGTTCAGGACGTCGTTGGCGCGTTCGACATCCTTGCCGGCGCTGGAGAGCACCACGACGTTGAGCGTGGGCCAATCCTTTTGGTTACGCCCGTAGATGTCGGTGAACATTTGCTTGTAGGCGGCCGCCATTTTCGACGGAGCGCCGTTTCCGCCATTGCCCCAGCCATCGATGTAGTTGGTGGTCAGCACGAAGATGGTGTCCGGCTTTTGCGTCAGGACGGACCAGGCGACGCCGCGACCCCAATGGACATAGCGGGTGGTTTCGCCTAAATACTGGCGGTCGGTCTCGGCGGAGGTTTGGTAGGGATAGACCCATTTCGGAGAATAGGAGGGGAGGTTTTCGACCCGTGTCGGCCACTGGGCTCTGGCGGACTCGACGCGCCCGGCGGCATCCTGCCAGTCGAAGCAGTGGTCGTAGCTCCCTTCGAGCGGGTTGACCGGAGCCATCCACTCCTTCATCAGTTGCTTGTTTTCCGGGCTGGCGGGGAGCATGTCCGGCGACATGGCGCAGGTGTCGCCCGCCCAGTAGCAGGCCACGTTGAACAAGGTGTAGGCGGGCAACCGTTCCACAATCTCTTCAAGGCGCTTGCGGATGACGTAGCCGGTCATGCGGCTGTAGGGGTTGTCGCCGATGGTCGCGGGGCCGAAATGGACGATGAAGCAGACCTTTTCCCCCTTGGATTCGCTGTCGAAAAAGGTCATTTCGGTCTCAAAATTACAGCCGATCCCGGTGCCCTCCGGGACGCGTTCGCCACGCATCGGCAGGTTGATCATCGCGACCGGCGGAATGACGAAGTCGGTTGGTTCGACCTTCTTGGGTTTGACGGCAATGGGCTGGAATTGGGGTTTCGGCGGCTTTTTCCGGTCCGAATGGAAGGGCCTGGGGGGCCGGATCGGCATTTGGGGGCGGACCCGGTCGACCCGGATGCCCTGGAAGGGGTCCTTGCGGTCGATCGTTACCGCGAACGCAACAAACCCGACTGCGAAGACGATCAGCCCCGCATGGATGGCGAGCGTGGTCAGCAGGGCGCTGGACTTGGCGTGGCGGACTAGGAACCGTTTCATGGCAACCTCCGGGTTTGTGGTTTTGTTCATGGCCTATACGCCCGTCCCGGGAGGTGTCTTTGGAAGTGGCGCAAAAAAAAAGCGGCAGGAAAAACCTGCCGCTTGGCTGGAGGCGCTGGAAACCGGCCTAATTGATGAGGACCGATTGGCCCGAACCCTTGACCACTTCGCCGATGATGACCGGCTTTTGCTTTTCGGCCGCGAGGATCTTCATGGCGGTTCCGGCATCCTTTTCCGATACCACGACGACCATCCCGATGCCCATGTTGAAGACGCGGAACATCTCTTCGTGGTCGACCTGGCCCTCGTCCTCGATGAATTGGAAAATGGCGGGCACCTTCCAGGTGGAGCGGTCGAAGACGGCATCGACGTTGCCGGGCAGGATGCGCGGAACGTTGTCGTAGAGCCCGCCGCCGGTGATGTGCGCCATGCCGCGCACCTCGATCTTGTCCATGAGCTTGAGCATGGGCTTGAGGTAGCTCACATGGATGGCCAGCAATGCTTTTTCAAACGTGGTCTTGGTGCCCGGAACGAGGTCGGAGAGCTGCTTGCCGGCCTTTTCGAAGATCACCTTGCGCGCCAGGGAGTAGCCGTTGGTGTGCAGCCCGCTGGACGGCAGGCCGATGAGGACGTCGCCTTTCCTGATCTTGCTGCCGGTGATGGCCTTCTTCTTTTCCACGACGCCGACGATGCAGCCGACGAGGTCATATTCGCCCTGCGGGTAGAGGCCGGGCATTTCGGCGGTTTCGCCGCCGAGCAGGGCCGCGCCGTTTTCCATGCACGCCTTGCAAAAACCGGACAGCACATCCTCGAACACCTTGCCGTCGAGGACGGCGGTGCCGACATAGTCCATGAAGAAGAGCGGGCGCGCGCCTTGGACCAGGATGTCGTTGACGCAATGGTTGACCAGGTCCTGCCCGACCGTGGTGTGCTTGTTGGCCATGTTGGCCACTTTGAGCTTGGTGCCGACGCCGTCGACGCTGCTGACCAGCAGGCACTCCTTGCCCGGGGATTTGAACAGCCCGCCGAACGAGCCGATTTCGCTGACCACGCCGGCGGTGTTGGTGGCTTTGATCTTGGTTTTGATCCGCTTGAGCGAATCCATCATTACATCGATATCGACGCCGGCTTCGGCGTAGGCTGATTTCTTCTTTTCGGACATGTTTTTTACCTCTGTCAGTTGGTTTGAATCGGGTCAGAATCCATTTCCGAGAGGGCGATGTCAACCTTGTTGCCCAGCGCTTTCTTCAGGATTTGGCTAAAAACGGGCAGGTAGCCGCGCTCGGTGCGGGTATGCTCGCAAAGAATGACGTGCGCGCCGTTCGAAGTCGCCGCCAGCACATGGTGGTGCCCCATTTCGCCGGTCAGGTAGCAATCCGCCTCGACCCCGCCAAACGCCCCGGCCCCGGCTCCTGCGCAAATCGCGATGGTCTTGATCGGGGCATCCCCGGCGGCCGCCACGCGCAGCGTTTTCAATCCCAGGTGGCGCTTGGTCCGTTGCACGAGCGCCTTGAGCGAAACCGGCTTGTGCAGGGTGAGCAGCCGCCCTTGGCCGGCATCGGAATTATCCCGGGGGTGGAGCGCGGCGGTCTCCCCTTCGCCCAGGCCGCCGGCCAGCCAATCGTTCACCCCTCCGACCACGGCGTCGAGCGCGGTGTGGGGGGAGTAGACGGCGGTGTTGGACTGCACCAGCTTCATTACCGTGCGGTCGTGGGCGTTGGCGGCATCGAGCCGGTTGACGGGCCGGAAGAGGATCGGGTGGTAGGCCACCACGAGGTCGGCCTTGGCCGCCGCGGCTTCGTCGGCGACGGCTTCGGTCAGGTCGATCGTCAGCAGGATTTTTCTGATGGGGCGCGGCCGCAGCGGATGGAGCAGCAGGCCGACATTGTCCCACGCTTCGGCATGGTCGAGCGGGGCGATGGCTTCCAAGGCGTGGATCACGTGCTGAAGGTTCATGCGCGGAATTAAGCAGATCACCGATTTGCCGGGAAGCGAAATGTCGGAAGCCCGCACTTGATTTCACGTACGGGCGTTTTAAACTCTTTCAACCTAACCAAGGAGACCCTGATGAAAAAATGGAAATGCGGCGTGTGCGGATATATCCACGACGGTGAAACCGCCTGCGCCACCTGCCCGAAGTGCGGCGCGGCGGCTGAAAAATTCCAGCTATTGGACGACAAGGCGGCGGAGCTGGTGGAGCGCTCCCGCCACACCAACGCGCTGCATGCGCAGTTGATCGACCTCGCCCGCCAGATCGAGCGCGTCTGCGAGGCTGGCATCCGCGACAACCTCGACCCGGGATGTGCCGAGGTGTTCAAGAAGAGCCTGAACGCCTCCTATGTCCAGATGAAGCTCTCCATGACCGAAATGCAAGGCCACATGGGCAAAGGCAAGTGGGGGTAGGTCGGTTTTGCGGGGTGCGGCGCTGCCCGCTGGGGGCTCCGCCGCACTCCGTTTTATTTGCTCACCCGCAGCTCTTGAGGCGCACGACGCTGGCCAGGCCGATCAGCAGCAGGATCGCGCCGGCGGTTTTCAGGTAGGGGTTTTCGAGGGCGAAGCCGACGGCGTAGGTGCCGAAAAGGAGGATCATCGCGATGGCGGTGGCCTTGGCTTTGCGGGGGATGCAGCGCCGCTCGTGCCAGTTGCGGATGGTGGAGCCGAAGAGGGGATGTTCCATGAGCCAGCGATGCCATTTTTCGGAGGAGTTGGCGAAGCATCCGGCGGCGAGCAGCAGTAGCGGCGTGGTAGGGAGCAGCGGCAGGAAGAGCCCGAGCGTGGCCAGTCCCACGAGCAGGAACCCCAGCGCAAGGTTTATCCCTTTGGACTTCATGTGCATGCGCGCTTGAAAGTGGCGCAGGCCACGGCGCGAGTAAAGGGAATTGGCAAAAACATCTGGCCATTCCGGGCGCGGTGGCCGATAGTCCGCGCACACGGAACGAGGCGTTTCACGGGAGGTTTTCCATGGACGGTTGCAACATTCGGTTGGGCGTATGGGGCTTGGCGGTGCTGGTTGCGGGAGGATCGGCGCGGGCGGTCGACAATCCGCTGCCGGTGGCGCTGGACGGGGCGTTCGCGGCGCACAATGGCCGGTACTATGCCTTGTCGGCCCAGACCAACGGGCAAATGCTGGTGTCGGAAAACCTCGTCGATTGGCAACCCTCGGCCCAGGCGTTGCCGCCGGAGGTGGCGGGGCCTTATGATTTGGCGTACCGCAACGGCCTCTTCTACCTCTATGCGGAGGGCAAGGGCTTCACCGTTTCCGACCGGCCGGATGCGCCGTTTCCGCCGCTGCGCAAGGCGGCCCTTTCGGGCGAGCAGATGCGGCTGTTCCAGGACAAGGGCGGCGCGTTGTTTTCCGTGAATCGCCGCCAAGGCAGCAAAAAAGAGGGCGAAATCTGGCTCCAGCCCTATTCCTCCCCGTGGAGCACCGCCGGGCGTGCCCAGCAGTTGCTCGACGGCCGCCGGGGCATGTGGGATTCGCTCGACAGCGCCGACCTCGGCGAACCGGAACTCATCGACTACCGCGGCAACTATTACCTGCTCTACGCCGCCAACAACCCGAGCCCCCGCACCGGCCTGCGCGAGATCGGCGTGGCCGTGAACGAAAACCCGCTTAAATTCGCGAACCCCGACAAGCTGTCCGGCCCGGTGCTGGTGCGCAACGCCGACCGCTTGGCGCGCACCTATGCTGCGCTGCTGCCTTCGGGGGAGTATGCGGGCTGGGAGGGGCGCTACACGACCAAGGCGCCGGCCGAGGGCTGGAACCAGCCGG
>JBGSLE010000370.1:0-3109 GCA_041740875.1 Pontiella sp.
CGTCCACCGGATCGGGCGCGCAGCTCGCCCGGCGGTCGAGCCCTACCCCTTGGGGCTCGAAGCGCTCCGCGCCGGAGAGGCGCAAAAGGGCCGACTCCGCCGCGCAGGCCAGCTCAATGCCCGCGCCATCCACGCGCAGCGCCGTGTTCCAGTGTGCGCTGCTGGCGCTATGGGGATTGGCGCTGGTGACGAGCAGCGACTTTTCGGTGGCGACGATCTTGCGGTGGTTAGCCTTGAAATTGAACAGCTTGAGCATGCTGCGCACCGACATGCGCCCCTCGCCCATCGGATTGGGAAACGCGCTTCCCGGCGCGATTCCCCACGGCTTCGCCAGCAGCCGCCAAGGTTTGGAATAGAGCGGGTTGCTGTCGCGCAGCGCATCGAGGTTCGTCCACACCACCCGCACGCCCGCTTTTTCCAGCGCCGCAAAGTGGAGCGAGGGCACGGAGCCGTAGGCCGTGTTCAGCGGATCGGTGATGAAGACGATCTCCACCTCCGGGTTAGCGGCGCGCTTGGCGACCAGCCGGGCGGTGATCTCCTCGCTCAGCGGGCGCATGCACGGCCCCGGAACATAGCCGAAATCGTTGAGCAGGAAAAAATCGATGAGGATGAAACGTTCGGCCTGGTCGATGATCTCGTAGACGGAATCGAAGATTTCCTGCTGCACATGGCGCTGGCCCGCGGCATCGGTCCAGGTTTCATCCACGAGCAGACGGACCGCATCGGCACGGGTTGCGCCGGAGAAGGAAAGACCGAGTTCTTCGGGGGTTTTCGAACACCCCGCCAGCACTAGGCACGCTAGGGAAAGGGTTGTCATTGCAGCACCAAATCTCATCCGCCGCCTCCATCGTTCGTGCCCGAGCCTAGCGGCTTGGCACGGCGCGGGAAAACAAAAAAGGAGGGCGCCCCTTGCGGGACGCCCTCCTGGGGGTGGGGTGTTTACTAACCAGGGGAAGTTAGATCTTTCCTACGAGGTCGAGACCCGGCTTGAGGGTGTCGCCACCCGGCGTCCAGTTGGCGGGGCAAACCTGGTCGCCGTGTTCGTGTACAAATTTTGCGGCCTCCAGCTTGCGCAACGCCTCCTTTGCGCTGCGGCCAATGCCGAGGTCGTGGATTTCGGCGGTCTTGAGCACGCCGTTGGGGTCGATGATGAAGGTGCCGCGAAGCGCCAAGCCTTCGGCATCGATGTAAACACCGAAGAGCTTGCTCACTTCGCCGGTCGGGTCGGCTCCCATGGGGTAGCCAACCTTTCCGATGGCGTCGGAGGTGTCGTGCCATGCCTTGTGCACAAACGCAGTGTCTGTACTTACGCTGATCACTTCCGCGCCGGCTGCCTTGAATTTGGTGTAGAGGGCGGCGACGTCCTCAAGTTCGGTCGGGCATACAAAGGTGAAGTCCGCCGGATAGAATACGAGGACAACCCACTTGCCCTTGTAGTTGGAAAGCTTGATCTCCTTGATCTCGTCGTCGTGGTAGACCGCCATCTTGAATTCCGGAACCGCTTGTCCAACCTTTAGCATTTTTTTCTCCTTAAATCGTTACCTTTTCACCCTAGCGATGGGCGATACCGTACCAGTTTCGTCCGAGTTGTAAATAGGAATGTTGATACTTTTTTACCGTTTTCGGAAAACGCCGATTATCGGCCATTTTCGGGCGTTTTACGCCCGCGAAACCACGCTACACGCTGAAGAGGAATTCGATCACGTCGCCATCCTTGACGACATATTCCTTGCCTTCGGTGCGCAGCAGGCCAGCTTCGCGACAGGCGGCTTCCCCGCCCTTTTCGACGTACGCCTCGTAGGACATGACCTGGGCGCGGATGAAGCCGCGCTCGAAGTCGGAGTGGATGACCCCGGCGGCCTTGGGGGCGGTGTCGCCTTTGTGGATGGTCCAGGCGCGGGTCTCTTTCGGCCCCTGCGTGAGGTAGCTGATGAGGCCGAGCGTGCGGTAGCCGGTGTGGATGATCAGGTCAAGGCCGCTTTCGGCGACGCCGTATTCCTTGAGAAATTCGGCGCGCTCCTCGTCGGACATGCCGTTGAGATCCTCTTCCATCTTGGCGCAAATCTTGACGACCTCCGCGCCGCGCGCGTCGGCGTAGGCCTTGACGGATTGGACGTAGGCGTTGTCTTCGTGGAGGCCGGATTCGTCGACATTGCAGCAGTAGATCACCTTCTTGTCGGTCATGAACTGCATCTCCTTGAAGAGGAGGCGGCCCTGGTCGCTCTCGCGCTCGGCGAAATCGTGGGCGAGTTTCCCGGAGCCCAGATGGGTGATCAACCGCTCGAAGACCGGGAGCAGGGCGGCGGCGGCCTTGTCGGCCCGCGCCTGCTTCTGCATGCGGTTGAGGCGGTTTTCCATCATCTGCAAATCGGCCAAGATCAGTTCAGCCTCGACCACTTCGATGTCGCGGACGGGGTTGACCGAGCCGTCGACATGCACGACGTTTTCATCGTTGAAGCAGCGGACCACCTGCAAAAGGGCATCGGTCTCGCGGATGTTGGAGAGGAACTTGTTGCCGAGCCCCTCGCCTTGGCTGGCGCCCTTCACCAAGCCCGCGATATCGACGAAATCGACCGTCGCGTGGATGACCTTCTGCGAGTTGGCGATTTCGGCCAGCTTGTCGAGGCGCTTGTCCGGCACCGGCACCACGGCCTTGTTGGGCTCGATGGTGCAGAAGGGATAGTTGGCCGCCTCGGCGTTTTGCGCGCGGGTCAATGCGTTGAAGATGGTGGATTTCCCGACGTTGGGAAGTCCGACGATTCCGATACTCAGTCCCATGGTGGCTCCCGCTACTGGCCCTTGGCGGCCTTTTTCTTGGCGGCCACCTTGGCGGGGGTGCGCATCAGCGGCTTTTCGTGCGGGAGCAACGCCCCGCCGATCGCCGTGGCGCCACCATCCACATAGAGGGTCTGGCCGGTGATTTTCTTCGAATACATGCCCAGCAGGAAGACCACGGAGTTGGCGACTTCCTTCTTGTCGTTGACCACATCCCACGGCAGCGGGCTGATCTGCCGCCAGGTCTTAGCCAGATGGGCGAAGTGCGGGATCGACTTGGCGGCCTTGGTGGCCAGCGGGCCGGCGGAGACGGCGTTGACGCGGACGTGCTCGC